>NZ_JBEYLC010000021.1:0-89025 GCF_040635885.1 Nocardiopsis sp. NPDC006832
CAGCCACTCCATGGACGGGCCACCGGAGAAGATCATGCCCAGGAGACCCGACATCGTCGCGGCCATGATGAAGGTCATGATGATCTGGGAGAGAAAGATGCTCTTCTTGCTCAACGTCGGTTCCTTTTCAGGGACGACGACGCCCTCGATGCAGACGGTGGCGCCGCCCCTTGGGTAAGAGGTATCGGGCGCCTCGGGTTCGCACCGTCGGGTACGACTGCATCTCAAGAGAGTGAGGGCTGGAATAACCACACCAGCCAAGATCTTTCAGGCGTCTCCAGGATATCGGATCTCGGTGGTGTTCCACCGACGCGGCCGGATGCACCGGGCGGCCGCCGTGGACCGTGATGCCCGCGCCGACCTCGTCGGCGCTCGGCCACGTGCCGCGGAGGCCGCCCGGTGCCGGGCGAGGTGGGATCAGAACCAGTTCTCGGCCAGCAGCCGGAGTGAGCGTTCACGGACGGCCGGGTCGTAGGCGTAGGTCACGGTGATGAGCTCGTCGGCGCCCGTGCGCTCGGCGAACTCGCTCAGCTGCCGCACGGCGGTCTCCGGGCCGCCCACGGCCTTGATGCTGAGCATCGGGTTGTCCCCGCCCCGTGCCTCGGACGGATCGATCGGCGGCTGGAGCTTGCGGCTCCTGCCACTCGCGATGTCCCCGAACATCTGGACCAGGGTGGTGTACTCGCGCTCGGCCTCGGCGTCACTGTCGGCCACCATGACGTTGATGCCGGCCATGACGTAGGGCTCGTCGATCTGCGCGGTCGGCGCGTCGGCGGTGAAGCTGCTCCGGTAGACCTCGATCGCGGCATCGAGCTGGTCGGGCGCGAAGTGCGAGGCGACGGAGAACGGCAGTCCGAGCTGACCGGCGATGGAGGCGCCGTTGACGGTGGAGCCGAGGACCCAGATGGGGACCTCGGTGCCCTTGGACACAGCCGAGGCGATGGGCGCGCTGCGGCTTCTTCCCTCGTCGCCGAACCACCCCTGGAGGTCGAAGATGTTCTCCGCGAACGCCTGCGGTTCGGCCGAGGAGCGGCTCAGTGCCTGGGCCGTCATCATGTCGGTGCCGGGGGCCCGACCCAGGCCGAGGTCGATGCGGTCACCGTGGATGTTGGCCAGCGTGCCGTACTGCTCGGCCACCATGAGCGGAGCGTGGTTGGGGAGCATCACGCCGCCCGATCCCACTCGGATCCGCTCGGTGACCGTGGCGGCCTGGTCGATCAGCAGCGCCGTGGCGCTGGCGGCCAGGTTCATGGTGTTGTGGTGCTCGGCGAACCAGAGTCGGGTGTAGCCGAGGTCGTCGGCCAGCCTCGCCGCGGACATCGACGCCGCGATGCCCTCGCGGGCCGTCGACCCCTCGGAGATGGAGACGAGGTCGAGAATACTCAGCGGGACTGGCACAGCGTTTCTCATCCTTTCCAGGAACATGGCCGGGTCGGCGAATTCGCCGCCTCCCTCAACCTATCCGCTCCTCGTCACCGTGGTGGTGGGCCCATCGACCAGGTCATCGGCAGGGCGACCGCGACCACCGCTCCGAGCGCGTTCGCCCATGGTTGAATCTCGTGGAGGATTCCGCCGATCGGAACCCCGAACGACGATGCTCCAGCCTTGATGGATCACGGCCAACGGAAAGAAGAGCATTCAGGATGAGTCAGTTAGAGACCGCGACCGGCACGTTCACCGTGGCGGAGATGGTGCCCCAGCCGTTCGAGGCGAGTGTGACCACGGGTCTGCCGAACGGGTACGCGCTGATGCGCAAGGAGTTCCGCGGGGCGATCGACGGCACCGCGCAGACCCAGTTCGTGTACGCGTTCGACGAGGAACGTGGCGGGACCTACGTGGCGTTGGAGTCCTTCGAGGGGACGATCAACGGCCGTGCTGGAGCCTGCAACATCACCCACAGCGCCACGACCTCCGGTTCGGACCGCTCGCACGAGACGCTGTTGATCGTGCCCGGCAGCGGCACCGGCGAGCTCTCCGGCATCACCGGGACCGGCGGCATCGTCATCGACGCGGACGGCACCCACCACCTGAACCTCGAATACCGGATCGCGCCGTAACGAGGCGAACAGACGGGCGCGGGGTCCACTTCGAGGCCCCCGCCGGTACCTCTCAGCGATGGGGACGGGCCGGCGGAAGGTCCATCGGGTCGCCGCCCGGGCGACCTTCCGCCGAAACGCGAACACCGCCACGAAGGTGTCACGGTCCCGGTGTGTCCACACCGATCCGCGACGGGGAACGCCCGTGGACCCGGGGCTCAGACGTTGAAGCGGAACTCCACCACGTCGCCGTCGGACATCACGTATTCCTTGCCCTCGATGCGGACCTTGCCGGCGGCGCGGGCCGCGGCCATGTCGCCGTTCGCGACCAGGTCGTCGAAGGATACGATCTCGGCCTTGATGAAGCCGCGCTCGAAGTCGGTGTGGATGACACCGGCCGCCTCTGGGGCGGTCGCGCCCTTCCTGATCGTCCAGGCGCGCGCCTCCTTGGGGCCCGCGGTCAGGTACGTCTGCAACCCGAGTGTGGCGAAGCCGACGCGGGCGAGCTGGGCCAGGCCCGACTCGGTCTGACCGAGGGACTCCAGCAGCTCCTGGGCCTCCTCTTCGTCGTCGAGCTCGGCCAACTCGGCCTCGATCTTGGCGTCGAGGAAGATCGCCTCGGCCGGGGCGACGAGTTCCTGCAGCTTGGTGCGCAGGGCCTCGTCGGCGAGCTCGTCGCTATCGAGGTTGAACACGTAGATGAACGGCTTGACGGTGAGCAGGCTCAGTTCACGCAGCCGGTCCAGGTCCACACCCTTGGCCTGGGACAGCGAGGTGCCCTCGTTCAGGATCTCCTGGGCGGCGTTGGCGGCCGCCAGAAGCTCCTGGGCACCCTTGTCCTTGGCGTTGCGCTTGGCGTCCTTCTCCAGGCGCGGGATCGCCTTCTCCAGGGTCTGGAGGTCGGCGAGGATCAGTTCGGTGTTGATGGTCTCGATGTCGCGGGAGGGCTCGACGTCGCCGTCGACGTGGGTGACGTCGGCGTCCTCGAAGGCCCGGATGACCTGGCAGATGGCGTCGCTCTCGCGGATGTTGGCGAGGAACTTGTTGCCCAGGCCCTCGCCGGTGGAGGCGCCGCGGACGATGCCGGCGATGTCCACGAAGTCCACCGTCGCCGGAAGGATCTTCGCGGAGCCGAAGATCTCGGCCAGCTTCCCGAGCCGGACATCGGGAACACCGACGACCCCGACGTTGGGCTCGATGGTCGCGAACGGGTAGTTCGCGGCCAGAGCGTCGTTCTTGGTCAGCGCGTTGAAGAGGGTGGACTTGCCAACGTTGGGCAGGCCGACGATCCCGATAGACAGACTCACAAGCTCAGAGTGTATGCGTCCCGAGGGGTGGGCGAGGACCGAGAACAATCATGGAAACCCAGTGCGCAG
This sequence comes from Nocardiopsis sp. NPDC006832, assembly GCF_040635885.1. Taxonomy (NCBI): domain Bacteria; kingdom Bacillati; phylum Actinomycetota; class Actinomycetes; order Streptosporangiales; family Nocardiopsidaceae; genus Nocardiopsis; species Nocardiopsis sp. NPDC006832. Next base: position 3,413 of record NZ_JBEYLC010000021.1, read on the forward strand.
GACTGGCTACTCAGAGTAGGTTCGGAGTGCGAAGCCGGGCACCTCGGACGGAGAGACGGAGACGTCCGAACAAGCACACAGATCGGACGGCGAGGTGATCGGCGACACCACCACGGCACCATTCTTTGGGGGAAGGGGACACTGTGGTCCACGACCAGCTACGCGCACTCGTGCGCCGATACCCGATCGTGCGTTTCGCCACCCGCCGCATCCGCGTCCACCTGCCCAGACGACTCGGTGGCCTCGACCCCGCCCGCGTCCCGCCCCGCCACCGCCGACTCACCCTCACGCTCCCTCGAACCGCGGGCGACACACGCGGGCTCGGCCCTGACCGGGTCGAGCTCCGGCTACCGGGCGACCTGACGGTCCCCCGCCGTCTGGCCGTCGGAGGACTCTCCCGACACGAACCCGACAGCCTCGCCTGCTTCATGGCGGTCCTGGACCACACCGGACCGGGCGCGGTCCTGGACGTGGGTGCGGGGGTGGGCGTGTACGCCATGCTCGCGGCCGCGCGTTCGCGTCGACCCGTGTTCGCCTTCGAGCCCACGCCCGAGCTCGCGGCGGCCGCGCGCTCGATGTCGTCGGCGGCCCACCTCGGTTTCGGCGTGGTCGAACTGGCCCTGAGCAACCACAACGGCACGGCCCGACTCCAACGGGCGCTGCACAACGACATGTGCAACCAGGTCGTGCGCAACGGACGCCTCGGTCTGCACCACCTGACCGTGGAGGCCTCGACCCTGGCCCGGTGGAACGAGTCGGCGGGCAGTGTCCCCACCATGGTGAAGATCGACACCGCGGGGAGCGAACCCGAGGTGGTGGTCGGTGGGCTGGAGATCCTGCGCCGTTTCCGACCCTGGATGCTCGTCAAGGTCAGGCCCGATCGCGGTCTGGAGGAACGCCTGATGGCCCTCGTGGAACCGTTGGAGTACCTGTGGTTCCCGGTGGCCGGGGAGCCGCCCTACGACCCTCGCACCCAGATCTGCGGGCGCGCCTCCCCCGCTTGGGAGCGGATGTGGTTGCTCGCCCCCGAGGAACCACCGGAGGCGTTCTGGGGGTCGCTGCGCGAGTGGCGCACCGCCCTGGAGTCGTGCGGAGGTGCCGCGAACTGACCGATGCGCGTCCGTCGGGGTACGGCCCCGGCGGACACGTCGGCACTAGATCCAACCGTCCGGCGCCGAAATCAGACCTGGCAGGTCGTCCCGGTGGACGCGGCGTCCGGCGCCCTCGACGGTGCGCATGGTGAACCCCTTCTCGGGGAGGGTCCGCGCCCCGTCCGAACCGAACGGTTCGACACCCTGTGGAAAACGTCCGCCTTCGGCCACATCCCCGCGCTCTCTACGGGAACATGGGCCCCATGGACGGCCTTCTACTCGTACTCATGCTCCTCATCGGTATCGCCATCGGCGTCGGAGTGGGCCTGGCCCTGGCTCGCGGGCGCGACGCCCAGGTCCGGGCCGACGCCCGAGCGGCGGAGGAACGCGCCGCCTACGTGGAGGAACAGCTCGCGGACCGGTTCCGGGCGATGTCCTCGCAGGCCCTGGACCAGACCAACCAACGATTCATGGAGTTGGCCGAGGGACGACTGCGGGCGGTCAGCGCCGAGGCGGGCGGTGACCTGGACGAGCGGCGCCGGGCGATGGAACGGATGGTCGAGCCGCTCACCCAGACCCTGAGCCGAGTGGAGGCCCAACTGCGCGAGGCTGACTCCGGGCGGGCCGCGGCGCACGCCGAGCTCGCCAAGCAGGTCGAACTCGTGCGCGAGGGCTCCGAGCGTCTGCGCGGCCAGACCCAGTCCCTGGTGACGGCGCTGCGGCGGCCCGAGGCGCGTGGCCGGTGGGGCGAGCTGCAACTGCGCCGGGTGGCGGAACTGGCCGGGATGGCCGCGCGCTGCGACTTCCAGGAACAGGCCGTGGCGGGCGCGCACCGACCCGACATGGTGGTGCGGTTGGCCGGCGGCAAGAACATCGTCGTGGACTCCAAGGTGCCGCTGGCCGCCTACCTGGACGCCGTGGAAGCCGGTGAGGGTCCGGGCGCGGAGGAGCGGCTGCACGCGCACGCCAAACACCTGCGCACCCACGTGGACCAGTTGGCCGCAAAGTCGTACTGGGCGTCGTTCACCCCGTCGCCGGAGTTCGTGGTGCTCTTCATCCCGGGGGAGGCGTTCCTGGCGCCGGCGTTGGAGCGCGATCCTGGGTTGTTGGAGGAGGCCATGGCCCGGCGCGTGCACATCGCGACGCCGACCACGCTCATCTCGCTGTTGCGGACCGCGCAGTACGCCTGGCAGCAGGAGGCGTTGAGCGAGAACGCCCGTGAGGTGTTCGATCTGGGCAAGCAGTTGCACGGCCGGTTGTCGACCCTGGGTGGGCACGTGGAGGGACTGGGCCGGGCGCTGACCCGGACGGTGTCCGCCTACAACCAGACGGTGGGTTCCCTGGAGAGCCGGGTGCTGGTGACCGCGCGTCGGTTCGGCGAACTGGGGTTGGTCGACGGCGAGCTGGACCGGTTGTCGGGACTGGAGGAGCGTCCGCGCGGGGTGTCCGCACCGGAGCTGAGCGAGAACGGGCTCGACGGGGTCACCGCGAACGGGACCGGTCCAGGTGCGGCGACGATCTGAAGCACGGGCCGGACGCCAACGACTCGGGCGTCCGTGGCGTGTCCGACACGAACTCCCCCCATTCCGACGACATTCGGTGTGCGAGTAACGGATAGATGGGCATGACCCAAACCGGGACCAAGAGGTTCGGACACAGAGGGTGACGAACCACCCGAGTCGGGGAAACCGCCCCGAACCAGTTGGGGTCATCTCGGCGTCCAAGGGGTGGAAGGCACGATAATCCCGGAACGGGCAAGTGGCCGAAATGACAACACGATCCCGTGAAAGACACCCGGAGACTCACTAGAAGTGACACACTGAACACTGTGAGTAACAGACTTGGGAGGCGCACGACCATGCCCCCACGCAAATCGGACGGTCCGGAGCCAGGACAGGCCCCGTATTTCGTGCGGACCAACGGTCGTGGTCGTGACGTTCCGAACGTGTCCAGGACACGCGGCCGACCCACGACCACCAAGAACACCACCACCGGGCGAGGTGGTCCCACCGGGACCCCCGCCGGACGCGGCGCTCCCGGTGGGACCACCTTGCCCGGGGCCCTTGCGCCGCCCCGGCTGACCGGACGCGGCGCGGTCCTGATCATCGTCCTGGGCAGCTTCGCCGGAACGATGATCGCGAACCTGGCCTCCGTTCCGGCGGTTCCCGGCATCATCTTCACGCTCGCCTGCCTGGCCACCGCCGCCCTGGTCCGCCCGGCCGACCTGCTCTCGCTGTCGGTGAGTCCGCCGATCGCCTACTTCGTCGCGGTGGTCGCCGCCGAGAGCGTGCTCGCCGTCGGCAACGAGGGGTTCGCCCGGGTGCTCATCCTGGGGCTGGCCTCCCGGCTCGCCGAGGTCGCGCCCTGGCTGTTCCTGGGGACCGCGCTCGTGCTGGTCATCGCCGTCTTCCGGGGCCTGCCCGGGAATCTCCGTTCCCTGGGCGACGAACTCAACGGGCGCGGCTGAGCGATCCCCGGCCCCCGGTGAACGTCAGAACGGGGTATCGGGGTCGGCGGGCGCGTCCACGCGTCGCTCATCCATCGCGGCGGCCAGCTTGGCGCGGGCGCCCTCCAGCCAACGCTCGCAGATTCGCGCCAACTCCTCCCCGCGCTCCCACAGGGCGAGGGACTCCTGGAGGGTCAGGCCACCCGACTCCAGCTTCCGAACCACGTCGTTCAGCTGCTCCCTGCTCTCCTCGTAGCTCGGTTCCGGGGCCTCGTTCGTCTCGGTCATGCCTACTCCCCCTCGGTGTTCTCGGTCGTGGTCTTCTCGGCGGCGCCCTTGGTTCCACCGCCGGTCCCGCCGGTCCTCTTCGCCGTGCCGGACCTCTTGGCGGGGCGCTTGCGGGCCGTGGTCCCCTTGGTGGCCTTGGGCTTCGCGGGGGCCTTCTCCCGGGCCTCACCCGTCTCTTCGGTCTCTTCGGCCACCTTCTCGGTCGGTTCCGGGCCGGCCGCGGGATCGGTGTCCACCTCGTTCACGGTGGCGGTCAGACCGTCCTCGGCGAAGCGCAGACGCAGTTTCTCGCCCAGCTCGGGCTCGGTCGCCGAACGCACCACCGAACCGTCCTCGCGCTGCACGATCGCGTACCCACGGGCCAACGTGGTGGCCGGGGACAACGCGTGCAGGCGCGCCTCGGTGTGCCCGAGTCCCTCCTTGGCCCGGTCCAGCGAGATCGTCAGGCTGCGTCGGGCCCGGTCGCGCAGCTCCAGGACCTGCTCCGTGAGGCGTTCGGTCTCGCGAACCGGATCGGCCAGCACCGGGCGGGCCCGGATCCCCGCCAGCCAGGTGAGTTCGCGTTCCAACCCGCCACCGATCACCCGGCGACCGCGGTCGCGCAGCTGTCGGATGATCTCCAACTGCTCCCCCACGTCCGGGATGGTCCTCTTGGCGGCGTCGGTGGGGGTGGAGGCGCGCACGTCGGCGACGTGGTCCAGCAACGGGGTGTCCTGCTCGTGCCCGATCGCGCTGACCACGGGTGTGGCCGCCGCGGCGACGGCGCGCACCAGCGCCTCGTCGGAGAAGGGCAGCAGGTCCTCCATGGAGCCGCCACCACGGGCGATGACGATGACGTCGACCTCGGGGCGCGCGTCCAGGTCCCGTAGGGCCTCGATGACCTCACGGGTGGCTCGATCGCCCTGCACTGCCACCGGACGCACCTCGAAGCGCACCGCGGGCCAACGGCGGCGCCCGTTCTCCAGGACGTCGCGCTCGGCCGCCGAGTCCCGACCACAGATCAGCCCCACGGTGTTGGGCAGGAACGGCAGGGGGCGCTTGCGCTCGGAGGCGAACACGCCCTCGGAGGTGAGGGTGCGGCGCAGCTGTTCGAGCCGGGCCAGCAGCTCACCGACGCCGACGTGTCGGATCTCCCGGGCACGCAGCGAGAACGTGCCCCTGAACTGGTAGAAGTCGGGCTTGGCGTGGGCGACCACGCGGTCGCCGGGTCCTGGTGGTGGATCCTGGCGGCGCAGTACGGCGGTCTCACAGATGACCCGGACCGAGGCGTTGGCGACGGGGTCGCGCAGCGTCAGGTAGGTCATCCGGCCACGCGAGTTGAGTTCGGCGACCTGACCCTCGACCCAGATCGCGCCCAAGCGGTCGATCCAACCCCCGACCGCTTGGAGCACGGCCCGGACCGGCTGCGGTGACTCCGCGGAACTCTCCATACCCATGGCTCCAGAGCCTAGGCCAGGATGGCGACAGTTCCCGATTCGTCGGGCTCGGCGGTTCGGCGCGACCCGGTCGGCCGACGTGGGACGCCGGCGCACGGCGGAGGTCGCGAAGAAGGACGGGAAGCGCGCGACCGCGCGGATCCGGCGCGGGCTGGTGAGTACGAAGCGCAGGCCCGCGCCGGGTTCGGGGGCGAGGGGTGGTCGGTGTGATGGTGTGCTTGGGGGATGTGGGTGAAGGCGGGGACGGTGGTCAGGCCCGGCCGAACGCGTCGGCGTGGTCGCGGGCGAAGTCGGTGACGTCGCGAGGGGGACGTCCGGTCAGGTCGGCGACGCCGGTGTGCACCTCGGCGGCCTCTCCCCTGGCGTAGTGGGCGTAGTCCTCGACGAGGCCCGCCAACTGCCACCGCGGAAGCACACCCGAGAGCGCTTCGGAGAACCGCTCGTCGGTCGCCTCGTGGAAGGCGATCTCCCGCCCGGTGGCCGAGGACAGGGCACGGGCGATCTCGTCGTGGGTCACGGCCCTGGGTCCGGTCAGGGTGTGGATCCGGCCCGAGTGCCCCTCCCCGACCAGTGCCTCGGCCGCGGCGGCCGAGATGTCGCGGGTGTCGATCGCGCTCACGGCCGCGCCACCGATGGGAGCGGCGAACCACCCCTGCTCGATGGTCGCGGCGAAGCCGAGCAGGGCCTGCAGGTAGAGGTTGGGGCGCAGCACCGTGTGGTCGATGCCCGACCGCCGCACGTGCTCCTCGACCTCGGCGTGCCAGCGCAGGAACCGCACCGGCGAGTCGAGGCGGGCGGCGTACTGGGAGAGCAGCACGAGGCGGCGCACACCGAGCTTGTGGGCGAGGTCGACGAACCGGATCTGGAGGTCGGCGGCGCCCTCCTCGGAGGGGCTGTTGAGGAAGGCCGTGTCGACGCCTTCGAGGGCCGCGGCGACCGATTCGGGGTCCTTGAGGTCGGCGACGACGGTCTCGGCGCCGGGCACGGAACGTCGGGGGTCGCGGGTCATGGCGCGGACGGTGGCGCCGCGCGCCTGGAGTTCGGGGATCAGGGCCGAACCGATGGTTCCGGTGGCTCCGGTCACGAGCACGGTGGGCGAGTTCATCGCGAGGGTCTCCTTCTGCGTGGGTGGCATCATTACTCAATAGTGAGTAGTCACTATCAATGGGCGAAAAAAGGCGGGCCCTGCCCGCCACGGGAAAGGTTCAGTTCCCGGAGGACAGGAAGCGTTCGGCCCACTCGTCGGACTCGGCACGGCCGGGCAGCCCGATCGAGGCGGCCACCATGTAGAGCATTCCGTCGGCGAAGAATTCGTGCGCCTGGTCGGTGTCGACCTTCGGCAGCGCCTCGAAACGCTCGAAGACGTCCCGCGTCCACTCGTGCATCACGTCGCGGATGTCGGGATCGTTGGCGGCCGCGTACCCCTGGAGCAGGATGAGCATCACCTCGCGGCGCTCCATCAGCACGCCCCAGCCGTCCGACATGACCTGCAACGGATCCTCTTCGGCCCTCTCCCCCGGAACGAGCATCTCCCGCTCGATGTCGGCGAAGGTCTTCTCCAGCACCGCCACGAAGAGTTCCTTCTTCGTGGAGTAGACCCGGAAGAGGTTGGGGTGCGAGATCTCGACGTCCTTGGCGATGGCCACGGTCGAACCACCGTGGAACCCCTTGTGACTGAACTCCTTCAGCCCCGCCGCGAGGATCTGCTCGCGGCGCCGTTCGATTCCGACCCGTGGTCTCCGCCCTGTCGTCATGTTTGATAGTAAACACTCACTACCAAATAGGCGTCAACCCCTCGGAGCAACGAAAAAGGGGCGAGGGATCGGATCCCTCGCCCCATCTTCCGCTTCCGCGAAACCGCACTCAGGCCCCGGCTTCCGCCTCCAGCTTGGCGATGCGGTTGTCGTACATCTTGATGAACTCGGGACGACCCTGGTGGGCCACCTCGTAGGCGCGCAGGTCGCGCACCTGCTCGATGGTGAGCTTGCGCAGGCGGGCCCGGATCGACGGCAGGGTGAGCTCGTCGTAGGTCGGGACGGCCAGGTCCTCGACCGCGGGGGCGTTGCCCTTGCGAACCTTCTCCAGGACCTCGTCGCTGGCGACGGTGGTGTGCGCCTCGGCGGCGCTGAGCTCCTCGGCCAGCGCGGAGCCGTCCTCGGCGAGGTCGGCGGTGGCGGGGACGGAGGGTTCTTCCCGGATCTCCTCGACCAGCTTGGCGGCCTCGGTGGCGTCGGTGACCTCGGTGGTCTCGGTGGAGTCCGCCTCGGTGACGGGGATCGCCGTGGGAGCGGTGGCCTCGACGACCGGCTCGGGCTTCTCCTCGACCTCCACTTCGGCCTTCTCTTCGGTGGGCTTCTCCTGCTCCGGAGAAACCTCGGAGGTGGTCTCCACCTCGGCGCTCTCCTGCGCCGTGGTCTCGGACGCGGGGGCTTCGTCCTTCTTCTCCGGCTGCTCCGGAACGGTCGTGACGACCGGGTCCTTACGCCCGAAGATGCCCTTGATGAAGGAGGTCAGCTTCGTGGCGATGGTCGGGTTCGACATAGGACGGGGGCTCCTGATGCTCTCGGCGTTGGGCCGGCGGCGCGCGTCCAGCAAACCAGGCAAGGCCGAGTTGAGGGCGAACCGCCTCATAACTGATGCGATTGGTGAACCAGGATAGATGAGGGAGGATCACCATGAGCTGGCCGCAAGTGAACGATTTCGCCACGTCGCGGCCCAACCGGGTACGTTCTGTTGCGGCGACGTCACCTGGTCGTGGTCTCCACCATAGGCCTGACCCCGACGGTGCCGTATCCCACACCCGCTCCCACATCCCACGATCGCACCTAGGATGTATGCCATGACTGCGATGACGACTGCCACGAACCAACGTCGTGTGCTCCTGGCCAACCCCCGGGGCTACTGCGCCGGTGTCGACCGAGCGGTCATCACCGTCGAGAAAGCCCTTGAGCAGTACGGCGCCCCGATCTACGTGCGCAAACAGATCGTGCACAACACGCACGTCGTGCGCACCCTGGAGGAGCGCGGCGCGATCTTCGTGGAGGAGACCGAGGAGGTGCCCGAGGGCGCCATCGTCGTCTTCTCCGCGCACGGTGTATCGCCCGCCGTCCACGAGCAGGCCGAGAAGCGCCAACTCAAGACCATCGACGCCACGTGTCCACTGGTCACCAAGGTCCACAAGGAGGCGAAGCGATTCGCCGCCGAGGACCGCGACATCGTCCTCATCGGCCACATCGGCCATGAGGAGGTCGAGGGCACCAGCGGCCAGGCCCCCGAGCACATCCAGATCGTGGAGAGCCCGGACGAGGTCGACAAGGTCCAGGTCCGCGACCCGAACAACGTGTCCTGGTTGTCTCAGACCACCCTGTCGGTGGACGAGACCAACGAGACCGTGGACGCGCTGCGCAAGAAGTTCCCGAACCTGCTGGCTCCGCCCAGCGACGACATCTGCTACGCCACCTCCAACCGCCAGGACGCCGTCAAGGCCATGGCGCCCGAGTGCGAGCTGGTCATCGTGGTGGGTTCGGACAACTCGTCCAACTCCGTCCGCCTGGTCGAGGTCGCCCTCGACGCCGGCGCGAACGCCTCCTACCTGATCGACAACGCCACCCTCATGGAAGAGGCCTGGCTGGAGGGCGTCACCACCGTGGGTGTGACCAGTGGCGCGTCCGTCCCCGACATCCTGGTGCGCGAACTCCTCGACAAGCTCTCCGCACACGGGTACGGATCCGTCACCCCGGTGACCACCGCCGAGGAGACCCTCACCTTCTCGCTGCCCAAGGAGCTGCGCCGCGACCTTCGCGCCGAGTAGCACCCGCGCCGAGAAACGACCCGTACGACGAACGGGCCCCGAGGAACCTCCGTGGTTCCTCGGGGCCCGTTTCGCGTGCGGGTCGTGGGCTGCACGAAGCCGAGGGTTCGAGCTCCCCCGATCACGAGGAGACACCACTTCGCCCGGTGGACGATCCACCGCCCACCGTTCCGGGAGTTCGTAAACCGGTGGCACCCGGAACACGAATGCCCGAGACTTCCACGCATGGTTTCGATACTGCAGAACGTGGCGATCGACTGTACGGACGCCTATGAACTGGCGCGGTTCTGGAGCGCGGTGACCGGCCGTCCCGTGCACCCGGAGAGCCGACCCGGCGATGAGGAGACCCTGGTGCTGTTGGCGGAGGGACCGGTGCTGCACTTCAACCAGGTGCCCGAGCCCAAGGAGATCAAGAACCGGATCCACCTGTGCCTGCGCCCGGAGACCACTCGGGAGCTGGAGGTGGAACGGCTGTTGGGGCTCGGCGCCACCTTCGTCGGCGACCACCGAGAGCCGGACGGCTCGGGGTGGGCGATCCTGGCCGACCCCGAGGGCAACGAGTTCTGCGTACTGCGCAGCGCCTCCGACCGGCGGGCCATGGAACACAGCCCCGACTAGGGATCAGGAGCCCTCGGGTTCCGTCTCCTCCTCGGAGGCCTCGTCGTCCTTCTCCGGGACGGGGTAGGTCTCCATGTGTTCGGCGAGGACGGCGAACTCGTCCAGGGAGGTACTGCCGGAGATGATCAGGGTCCGGTCGTCGCCGCGCTGGACGAGGGCGCCCCAGTCGTCGGCCTCGAACTGCTCCCACTCCCGGTCGGCGACCATGACGGAACCGACCGGTTCGGCGTCCTTGACGTGGTCGGCGATCACCTTGTCCGGGTCGGCGTCGCTCTGGGTCAGCATGGCGTGGCTGTCCTGCGGTGTCGCGAAGCCGATGCTCCACGACACCGGACCGGTCACGTCCAGGTGCGAGCTGGTGGGGGTCCACCCCCGCGGCATGTCCTCCGAGGGTGCGGTCACCTCGTAGTCGGCGGACTGACGCATCACCTCGATGTCCGGGCGGTAGTCCACGGTGGGGATGTTCTCGCCCGAACGCGTGGAGACAACGAAGGCCATCACCAGGAGGATTCCGACGACGACCCCGAGGGAGATGGCGTAGTTCTTGAAGGTGGCGTTGGCCCTGCTGTTCTCACTCATGACCTGTCCAGCTTGCCGCAGGTCTGGAGCCACTTCGACCCGGGGTCCCTCAAGCGGGGTCCGGGGTGGCGGGCCCCGGGGCCGCGGGGCTCTCCTGGCGACGGTTGCGGGGTTCCAGTTCTGTGAGCAGTCCGGTGATGTCGTCGGCGAGCTTGTGCGCGTCGATGTCGTCGCGGTAGACCACCTCGGCGACGGCCAACAGCATCGAACCGCTCACCACGATCAGCAGCGCCTCATCGACCGGTTCGTCGGCCTTGCGGAACAGCGCCACGTTGCGGTCGGTCCACTGGGTGAGCCGCGACCGCAGCTGGTAGTCGAAGCCGGGAGGCCCGTCGCCGCTGAAGAACAGCCGGGTGGTCTCCCGTTCCTCGATGGCGCCGAGCAGGTAGGCGTGGGCCGCGATGTTCATCAGCCGTGTGGGATCACTCTCACCATCGACGCGCGCCTCACGCACCGCCTGGTGGGTCCGCTCCTGTTGCCGCTGCTGGAACTCCTCGTACAGCGCCAGGTACAGGTCCGCCTTGCCGGTGAAGTGGTGGTAGAGGCTGCCCACGCTGGCACCCGCGACCGAGACGACCTCGCTGACACCCGCCTTCGCGAACCCCACCGTACGAAAGACCTGGGCCGCCGCCTTCAGTAGGGAGGTGCGGGTGGCCGCGCCTCGCGCGGAGGCCCGCGCGGGCTTGTCCGTCTTGTCCACTGTCACGCCCTCACTCCTGTCCGGGTCCCCGCCAGGGTAGACCGTTACGGGTCTTCGAGGTGCGGTCACGCCCCCATTGGACCCGCCCCACCCGCGATGACCAGGAAACACCCGGGGTGACTACCCTAAGACGTGAACTCCACCCTGTTCCCAGACGGAAGGTGTCACCTCCATGTCGCAGCCCGGCAGCCCGTCCACGCAGCACTCGGTACCCGACCGAAACCTCGCGCTGGAACTGGTCCGCGTCACCGAGACCGCCGCACTGGCCGCTGCCCGTTGGGTCGGTAAGGGCGACAAGATCGGGGCCGACGGTGCCGCCGTGCGCGGGATGCGCCACATGATCAGCACCGTGTCGATGAACGGCACCGTGGTGATCGGCGAGGGCGAGAAGGACAGCGCCCCCATGCTCTACAACGGCGAGCGTGTCGGCGACGGCGGTGGCCACGACTGGGACGTGGCGGTCGACCCGATCGACGGCACCACCCTGGCCGCCATGGGCATGCCCAACGCCATCGCGGTGATCGCGATGAGCCCGCGCAACACCATGTTCGACCCTTCCGCCGTGTTCTACATGGAGAAGCTGGCCACCGGCCCCGAGGCCGCCGACGTGGTGGACATCGCCGCGCCGGTCGCCGACAACATCGCCGCGGTGGCGCGGGCCAAGGGCAAGTCACCGCAGGACATCACGGTCGTCATCCTGGACCGTCCGCGCCACAAGCAGTTGGTGCAGGACGTTCGGGACGCGGGCGCGCGCATCAAGTTCATCAGTGACGGTGACGTGGCGGGCGCGATCATGGCGGCCCGTCCCGGGACGGGCGTGGACCTGATGCTGGGCATCGGTGGCACCCCGGAGGGCATCATCACGGCGTGCGCGATGAAGTGTCTGGGCGGCGTCATCCAGGGTCGGCTGTGGCCCAAGGACGACGAGGAGCGTCAGAAGGCGCTCGACGCCGGGCACGACCTGGACCGTGTCCTGCGCACGAACGACCTGGTCGCCTCCGACGACGTGTTCTTCGCCGCGACCGGCATCACCGAAGGCGAGATGGTGGACGGGGTGCGCTACGAGTCCACCGGTGTGATCACCGACTCACTGGTCATGCGCGGCCGCAGCGGCACCGTGCGTCAGGTGCGCAGCGAGCACCGGCTGAGCAAGCTCTCCGCCTACAGCGGTGTCGATCTGACCTCCGCCCCGGAGTAGGCCCGGACCCGCTCCCACGCCCGTCACCGGCGCCGCCTCGGCGGCGTCGGTGCTGTTCCCGGGGTTGTTCTCGGAACCTTCCGGTCTCCGGCCGCGTCTCAACGCACACTGGCCCCGCAGCCGGTGATCCCTTCTCAAGCACCATCCTCGTCGGAGGTCCGATGTCCTACCCTGATCCCTCGCAGCAGCCGCAGTGGCAGCCGCCGCAGCAACCGGGGCAGGTTTTCCCTCCGTCCCAGGGCCCCCAGCAGGGTTTCCCGCAGGGGCCGCCCCCGCAGGGGCCCGGCCAGGCCGGACCACCCTTCCCCGGTGGCCCGCAGGGTCCGGGTCAGCCTCCCTACGGCGGCCAGTACCAGGGCGCCCCGGTTCCGCCCGGTGGCGGTGGTGGTCGCCGTAAGTGGCTGATACCCGCGGCCGCCGTGACCGCCGTCGTCGTCATGGCCGGCACCGTGTGGGCGACCGTGTCGCTGGTGAACTTCGGTGGCCCCCAGCCCGAGTCCGTGCTGCCGGGCAATTCCGTCGCCTTCGCCAAGGCCGACCTCGACATCGACGGTTCCCAGGCCATGGACCTGCTGAGCTTCGTCGAAAAGCTCCCCGCCGAGGTCCGCGAGGAGATGGGCGACGTGGAGGAGGACGACACCTCGGCCCCCTTCGCCGAGGCCTTCGCCGATTCCTACGACCTGGACCCCTCCGAGGTCGAGGAGTGGATCGGGCAGAAGGTGGGCGCCGCCGCCTGGACCACCGACAACCCGGAGTTCGAGACCTACGATGGTGCGGCCTACGGGATCGCCCTGGCGGTGAACGACGCCGGAGCCGCCGAGGAGCAGTTCTCCGAGCTGTCCGAGTCCCACGACGTCGAGTACACGATGGTCGACGACTTCGTGGTGTTCACCGACCTGACCGGCGGGATCGAAGACTACAACGACCAGATGTCGGCCAACGGCGACCTGGAGGGCAACGACACCTACAGCGGTGACCTGGACGGGGTGCCCAGCGGCAGCATCGCCCTGGCCTGGGCCGACCTGAGCGCCCTGGGCCAGATCAGCACCATCGAACAGGATCTGGCCACCGAGTTCGGCACCACCGGATCCCTCCAGGGCCGGATGACCGCCTCCTTCCGGGTCACCGGCGACTACCTGGAGGCGCGGATGGACGTGTTCGGCTTCGAGGTCGAGGGCACCGACGTGAGTTGGTTGGCGGAGGGGTCCGGGGCGAGTCTGGACGCCGTCGGCGCGCTGCCGGCGAACTCGACCGTGGCGCTGGGCGGCAGCGGCTTGGACCAGATGTTGAGCACCGCCTGGGAGAACGACGAACTGCCGCTGCTCGACGAGCAGGACCGCCAGGACATGGAGGCGGACATGAACTCCATCGGCGCCCCGTTGCCGGAAGGGTTCACCTCCCTGCTCGGCGGCTCCACCGCCGTCGGTCTGTCCGACTTCGACACGAGCGGGATGGGCGGTTACGGCTCCACCACCGACCCGACCGTCGTGTTCCGTGCCGTGGGCGGTGACGCCGCCGCGCTGAACTCGTTCGTCGACGAGGTCGTGGCGAACCCCTACGCCTCCGGTCCGGCCCCGACGGTGAGCGAGGACGGCGACGCCGTGGTCGTCAGCACCGGAAACCCCGGCAGCGGTGTGCTCGCCGACGACGAGGTCTTCCAGCAGACCATGGCCGAGATGGACGACGCCGTGATGGCCGCCTACGTGGACATGCGTCAGGCCGTCACCACCGACGACGTCCAGTCTCCCGAGCAGTGGGGCGCGCTCGGCATGGGACTGAGCGTGTCCGAGGGCGGCGAGCGTGCCGTGGTCGAGTTGCGTTGGGCGCCCACCGGGTCCTGACCCATATCGACGGATGAATCGCGGGACGGCGCGGCGAGGAGGGTTCCTCGCCGCGCCGTCGGCGTTTCAGTCCACGACCCGGCGGCGCATCTGGAACGCGGCCAGGTTCCACATCAGATACGCGAACCCGGCCAGGACGGCCACGTGCAGCAGGGCCATCCCGGGCCCCAGCCCTCCGAATACGGCACCACGGATGAGTTCGACCGCGTGGAAGAGCGGGTTGGCCATGGCCGCGGCCTGCACCCAGGCGGGCAGCTCGGTGATCGGGAAGAACGTCCCGGCCACCAGGAACAACGGGGTGAACAGGCCGCTGAACACGTAGTCCATGGAACGCACCGAGGTGATCACCGCGGAGATCCAGATACCGAAGAGCGCGAAGGCGAACCCGGCGAGGAAGGCGACGAAGGGCACCAGCAGCATGCCGGGGCCAGGACGCAGGCCGAAGCCGATGGCGACGAGCAGCGGCACGCAGCCGTAGACGCCGGAGCGCAGGGCCAGCCACAACGCTTCCCCGGTGACCAACTCGCGCACGTCGACCGGTGCGGCGAGGATGCCCTCGTAGGTGTGCAGGAAGCGGCGTTTGATGAAGGTGTTGATGACCGCGGGCATCATCGACTGGAACATCACCGACACGGCGACGATGCCGGTGCCGAGGAAGTCGATGTAACTGAACCCCGCGAGAGTGCCGATCAGGGCGCCCATGCCGAAGCCGAAGCACAGCAGGTACAGCGTGGGTTCGACGATCGCGGCGAAGGTGGTGGCCCGCCAGGACCGACCGTAGAGGATCCACTCGCGGGCGACCACGCCCAGGACCGCGTCGGTCTCGAAGCGGCCGGGACGGGCGTGATGCTCGGGCCTGGCGTCCGCGCGTTGTTGTCGTGTCGGGCTCATGCGACCCCCTCCCCCGTCAGGGTCACGAAGACGTCCTCCAGGTTGGCGGCGCGCCGTTCGGGTTCGCCGAGTCGGTCCCGCAGGGAGTCGGGGAGTTCCTCGGCGCGCAGGACGGACAGGCTGGTACCGGTACGTCGGGTGTCGAAGCCCTGTGCCCGGACCAGGGTCTCCAGTTCGGAGATACCGCCCGATCCTTGGGGGGTGTACTCCTCCACGGTGGTGCCGGCGTACTTGGCGACGAGGTCGACCGGGGTGCCGCGTTCGACGACACGTCCCTTGGCCATGAGGGCGACCTCGTCGGAGAGGCGTTCGGCCTCTTCGATGTAGTGGGTGGACATCAGGACGGTGACGCCCTCGTCGCGCAGCGCGGAGATGACGCCCCACAGGTCCTGACGCACCTGTGGGTCGAGGCCGACGGTGGGTTCGTCCATGAGGACGAGTTCGGGGCGGTGCAGCAGGGCTCGGACGATGAGCAGTCGGCGGCGCATGCCCCCGGACAGGTCGTCGACGGGGGTGTCGGCGCGGTCGCTCAGTTGGGCCAGGCGCAGGGTGCGTTCGATGGCCTCGCGACGTTGTCGGCGCGGGACCCGGTACAGGAACGAGAACATGCGCAGGTTCTGCTCGACGGTGAGTTCCTCGTCGAGGTTGTCGTGTTGGGGGACGACGCCCATGCGGGCGCGGGCCCACTTGGACTCGGCGGGGATCTCGTGGTCGAGGATCCTGATCGTGCCCTCGTCGGCGATCGCCTGTGCGGTGAGCATCTTCATGGTGGTGGACTTGCCCGCCCCGTTGGGGCCGAGCAGCCCGAGCACGATCCCTCGGGGGACTTCGAGGTCGAGGCCGTCGACGGCGGTGAGGGCGCCGAAGCGTTTGACGACTCCGCTCAGCCGGATCGCCGGTACGTGGCGTCCGGGGTCTGGTGTGGTCATGGGAACACGGTAGGAAAATCTCGACCCGGATCTCCACTGGTTTTCCGAGTGGATTACGCGCCTGTTCTCAACGGGATTCGACCATTACGAAAGAAGGGCACCATCGCCCTTTAGGGACACTCTGCCACGGCTTGGGACGGCATCCCACGGTCAACCGAAAACAAACATTACTGATCACCGATGTACCCGTCAAACCCCCAGGCCAGAGCACTTTTATCGGCAAAACCTTCCTTTTCGGAATCATGTCTGTATAGTCGCCACCCACACCTTTCGGACGGGCTGGAACCCCCGTGGTCCCCACGCTCACGGGCTGTCCGAAAGGTGGTCCCTCCAGCCCGGACGACCGTGCGGGTTCGCGACCCGCACGGCCCCCCGCCTGTCCACGACTTGAGGAGAACCCCCGATGAGGTTCGGACGACTCGCCCGTTCCGCCGCCGTCCTGGTGGCCGCCCCCATCGCCGTCACCGGTCTGGTGACCGCGCCGGCCCAGGCCCACGGAACCCTGGGCGACCCGATCAGCCGGATCGCCGCCTGCTACGCCGAGGGGCCCGAGAACCCTCGGTCCCAGATGTGCGTCCGCCTCGTGGAGGAGAACGGCACCCAACCGCTCTATGACTGGCACGAGGTCAACCTCGCCAACGCCGACGGACGGCACCGCGAGATCATCCCCGACGGTGAACTGTGCAGCGCCGGACGGGACAAGTACTCCGCGCTGGACAACCCTGGTGACTGGGCGAGCACCGCCGTCACCGAGCTGCCCTCCGGATCCGAGTACACCTTCGACTACACGGCGGCCGTCCCCCACGCCGGCTACATCGAGTACTACGTCACCACCGATGACTGGGACCCGGGCACTCCCCTGACCTGGGACGAGCTGGAGTCCGAGCCGTTCGCCGTGGACGACCAGCCGGCCGCCGAGGACGGCGGCTACACCATGACGGCCCGACTGCCGCAGAAGAGCGGGCAGCACCTCATCTACACGATCTGGCAGCGCACCGACAGCCCCGAGGCGTTCTACAGCTGCTCCGACGTCACCTTCGGTGGTGAGGGCGACGCGGTGACCACCGCCGCAGAGGAGACCGAGGCGTTCACCGTGGACCCGGCCGCCCAGGAGGCGCTGGACCACGCCCACGCCGACCACGCCGCCGAGACGCCGGCCGAAGAGGAGGTCCAGGGCGAAGAGCCCGAGGCCGTCGAGGAGCCCGCCGAGGAGAAGGTGGAGGAGTCCGACGAGGCGGCCACCACCGACCACGGCACGCACGCCTCCGGCGGCGGCGAACTGGCCGAGACCGGCACCGCCATCACCGGCCTGTTCGTCACCGCCATCGCCCTGATGGCCGCCGGCGCGGGCGCCCTGCACCTGGCCCGCAAGCGCCGAGGCGTCGTCTGACGATCGGGGCCGGGCGGGCCCGTGGCCGCGACGTCGTCACGGCCGCGGGCCCGACGGGGAAAATCCGTTGCGGGAGACGGAGGGACATGGCTAACGTCGAGGCGTCGGATCGGAACACGGACTCGATCCGGGGCCAGACTCCCCGGACGTTAGGACAGGTGGGTATGCCCCGGAACGCGCCGAGCGCGCCTCACAGCCGCGCGGGCCTGAGCCTGCCCCGAGTCCCCTCGGCCGGCTGAGCCGGAACCCGCCCCACGTCGAGACCCGCTCGGCACTCTTGCTGATCCCAAGCACGTCCTCTCAGCAAGGAGTTCCCGGGTGTCCAACACCGAACCCGACTTCATCTGTGTCCACTGTGGTCTGACCATGTCCGCCCTGACCCCCGAGGGCGACGAACGCGACCACTGCTCCGGTTGCCTGACCTCCCGGCACGTCCACGACCAGCACGACGGCGGCGTCTCCGACTGCGCCGGACGCATGACACCCCTGTCCGTCGTGGTCCCCGCCGACGGCCGATGGCGTCTGGTCCACCGCTGCGTGGACTGCGCCGAACTGTCCGAGGGCCTCGTCTCCGGCGACGACGGCCCACTCCCGCTCATGCGGATCGCCGTGCGGCCACTGGCCGAACCGCCGTTCCCGCTCGAACTCCTCGGGCGGGTGTGAGCATGGGCCGGCGCAACCACCGCGAACCCCGGCGACCGCAACGCCGCAAGACCGTGCTGCGCGCGCGGGGTGAACAAGGGCGTCGCGCCGGCCCGGAGGCGGAGTCCTTCCGCTGTGCCGGGTGCCGGCTCGACGTGCCCGCCCACGCGGTCGGCTCCGCCCATCGCAACCACTGTCCGCACTGTCTGACCAGCCTGCACGTCGACGGCCGGGTCCCCGGTGACCGCGCCGCCGACTGCCGGGGCCGGATGAGCGCGGCCGGGGTCTTCGCCCGTCCGGACGGTGAGTGGATGCTCATCCACCGGTGCGCGTCCTGTGGCGGGTTGAGCGCCAACCGGATCGCGGGTGACGACAACGCCCGGGCCCTGGTCCGGTTGGCGGTGCGGCCGCTGGCGGCGTCGGAGGCGGCCCGCCGGGCCCTGGCCCACCTGTGATCGACACGGCGCACCCATGACCTGCACCGATGTCAACATGACACGTGCAACACCGTGAACCCCGGGTGAGGTGCGTCGTGTTCTCACGGGTCTGGCAGGCTTGACTTCACAGGTTTTCCCAGGAGAGATGGGTTGTCATGAGTGAGTTCCGTATCGAGCACGACTCGATGGGTGAGGTCAAGGTCCCGGCTGCCGCCAAGTGGCGGGCACAGACCCAGCGTGCCGTCGAGAACTTCCCGATCTCGGGACAGGGGCTGGAGAACGCCCACATCGCCGCTCTCGGCCAGATCAAGGCCGCCGCCGCCAAGGTCAACGCCGAACTCGGCGTGATCTCCGACGACCTCGGCAAGGCCATTCGCGACGCCGCCCTGGAGGTGGCCGACGGCAAGTGGAACGACGAGTTCCCGATCGACGTCTTCCAGACCGGTTCGGGCACCTCCAGCAACATGAACACCAACGAGGTCGTGGCCACGGTCGCCAAGGAGCGCACCGGCCTGGACGTTCACCCGAACGACCACGTCAACGCCTCCCAGTCGTCCAACGACGTCTTCCCCTCCTCCATCCACATCGCCGCCACCTCGGCCGTGCGGAACGAGCTGATCCCGGCCCTGCGCCACCTGGAGGGCGAACTCACCCGCAAGTCGAACGAGTTCGCCTCCGTGGTCAAGAGCGGTCGCACCCACCTGATGGACGCCACCCCGGTCACCCTGGGCCAGGAGTTCGCCGGGTTCGCCGCGCAGGTCCGCTACGGTGTCGAGCGCATCGAGGCCGTCCTGCCGCGCGTGGCCGAGCTCCCGCTGGGCGGCACCGCCGTCGGCACCGGCATCAACACCCCGGAGGGCTTCGCGGCCCGGGTCATCGCGGAGATCGCCGAGAACACCGGTCTGCCGCTGACCGAGGCCCGGGACCACTTCGAGGCGCAGGGCGCCCGTGACGCTCTGGTCGAGCTCTCCGGCCAGCTGCGGACCATCGCGATCGGCTACTGCAAGATCGCCAACGACATCCGCTGGATGGGTTCGGGCCCGACCACCGGTCTGTCCGAGATCTTCCTGCCCGACCTGCAGCCGGGTTCCTCGATCATGCCGGGCAAGGTCAACCCGGTACTGTGCGAGGCCATGCTCCAGGTCTCCTCGCAGGTGGTGGGCAACGACGCCGCGGTGGCCTTCGGCGGCGCCTCCGGCAACTTCGAGCTCAACGTGCAGCTGCCGATGATCGCCCGCAACGTGCTTGAGTCGATCCGTCTGCTGGCCAACGTCTCCACGGTCTTCGCCGACCGCTGTGTGGCCGGTATCGAGGCCAACGAGGAGCAGTGCCGGGTCTACGCCGAGTCCTCCCCCTCGATCGTCACCCCCCTCAACCGCTACATCGGCTACGAGGAGGCCTCCAAGGTCGCCAAGCAGTCGCTGGCCGAGAAGAAGACCATCCGCGAGGTGGTCCTGGAGCGCGGGTACGTCAAGGACGGCAAGCTCACCGAGGAGCAGCTCGACGCCGCCCTCGACGTCCTGAAGATGACCAACTCCCAGTAGGTCGCCGCCGGGACCCACGTCCGGGCACCTCGCTTCGGCGGGGTGCCCCTCGCACGCCAGGAACCCCTCCGCCCCCGACGACGTCGGACGATCGAGGCAGAACACCCCCGTCCCCGGCTTCCCCGGCCCTCTTCGAGAGAGCGACAGATGTCGAGTAACAGCGAACAACGCATCGCCGACCGCTACGTCCTGCGCCGTGAACTCGGCCGGGGCGGCATGGGCATCGTCTGGGAGGCGTACGACACCGCCCTCGATCGTGTCGTGGCCATCAAACAGGTGCTGTTGCCCGGACACTTCACCGACGCCGAACGCGACGACGCGCACGCGCGGGTGCGCCGCGAGGCGCGGTCGGCGGCCCGGGTCAACCACCCCACCGTGATCACCATCCACGACGTCTTCGAGCACGAGCACGACCCGTGGGTGGTGATGGAACTCGTCGAGGGCGGTTCGCTACAGGAGACGCTCGCCGAGGAGGGCGCCCTGTCCCCGGATCGGGTGGCCGAGATCGCCGTCTCGCTGTTGGAGGCCGTGCGGGCCGCGGACGCGGCGGGCGTGCTGCACCGCGACATCAAGCCGGGCAACATCATGATGTCCGCCGACGGGCGGGTCATCCTCACCGACTTCGGCATCGCCACGGTGGAGGGCGGGCCGAGCATCACCCGGACCGGCGCGCTGATCGGATCGCCCGAATACATGCCGCCGGAGCGGTTGGAGGGCGCGCCCGCCGACCACCGAGGCGACCTGTGGAGCATCGGTGTGACCATGTACGCGGCGGTGGAGGGCTCCTCCCCGTTCCGCCGCGACTCCATCACGGCCGCGATCGCCGCAGTGATCTCCGCCCCCATGCCGCCGATGACGCGCGCGGGGTGGCTGGAACCGGTGATCTCGGGTCTGCTGGAGCGCGACCCCGAGCGCAGGTTCACCGTGGACCAGGCGCTCGGGTCGTTGACGGATCTCCGGTCCGGTTCGGCCGGTTCGGCGGGCGCCACCGCGGTCGCCGCCGCGGCCGGTGTGCCGAGCGGTCCCCAGGGGCCGGTGGCCGACTATTCCACCGACCCGCACCACGGCGGTGGCCACCATGGAAGCGGCGCCTACCCGAACGCCGCCGCCCACGCCGCCCCGGTCGCGCCCCCGCCTCCGCACGAACCCGGGCGCCGTTCCCGCAAGGGCCCGATGATCGCCATGTTCGCCGCCGCCGCGGCGCTGCTCCTGGTGGCCGGGTTCGTGCTGGTCGTGGCACTGCGATCCGACGAAACCCCGACCGACTCCGCCGCGGACTCCGAGAGCGGTCAGGAGTCCACCGGCGACCAAGGCGGCCAAGGGGAGCAGGGGGACCAGAACGATCAGGGCGGTGGGGAGGGCGCCGGGCAGAACGACGCACCGGCCGCCGCGGACGGGACCCCTCCCGAGTACGACGAGGACGACCTGTTGCGCTACGCCTCGGAGTGGTTCACCATCTCCTACCCCGGCGGCTGGGAGATCGGCTCGGAGGATCTGGAGAACTCCTACGCCTCCTTCGTCGCGCCCGGCCTGGAACACCAGATCGACGTGGAGGGCTGGGAGGAGACCGAGTTCACCGGGACGAGCGCGGAGTACCTTGCCCTATCCCAGGGCGGCACCGACATCGACGGGGACGTCACCCGTGACTACGAGGTCTTGGAGTCCGAGGACTTCGAGGGCGACGACTTCGAGGGCGGCCTCGCCGGCATGGACGTGGCGATGGTCGAGGCGGACCTGGTGAACGACACCTGGGACGACTCCGAGCGTCGCTTCTGGGCCTACTCGGTGATCATGAACGAGGGGGAGGAGCGGGTGTTCTACCTGGTCACGGTGAACGTGCCGCGGGCGCAGGCCGATGACTTCGACGAGGTGCACGAGGACGTGATCGAGACCTTCACTCCGTTGAAGTGACCCCGACGGCGACGGCCCCGTCCGGAAGGTGTTCGCCTTCCGGACGGGGCCGAAGTGTTCTCTGAGGGCTCGGAGGGAGCGCCGCCGGGTCAGTACCAGCCGACGGACTGGGAGTGGGCCCAAGCCTCACAGGGCGTGCCGTAGCGGCCCTTGATGTAGTCGATGCCCCAGGCGATCTGAGTCGCCGGGTTGGTCTGCCAGTCGTCGCCATGGGTGGCCATCTTGCTGCCGGGGAGCGACTGCGGAATCCCGTACGCACCAGAACTGGCGTTCTGGGCGGTGTGGTTCCAGTTGCTCTCCTTCTCCCAGAGCGGTTCCAGGCAGCCGTTGAACTCCTCGGCACCCCAGCCCTCATCGAGGACCATCTGCAGGGCGATGCCCTTGGGGTCCCCCTCGAACTCCGCCGGGACCTCTTCTTCTTCCTCTTCCTCCTGGATGGCGGAGCCGGTGGCCGAGGTGCTGACGACGCTGTTGCCCCGGGCGCTCTCGCGCCGTTCCTGGGCCTGCTCACGCCGGTTCTGGAGTTCGTCCTCGGACATCTGCTCGGAGGAGGAGAAGAAGTCCTCGTTCTCCTCGGAGCCGCTGTCGCCTTCGGATTCTGTGTCGGTCGCGGGTTCTTCGGTCCCGGGGACCGCGGCGCTCGCCGCCAGGTCCGGGTCCAGGCCGTCGTCCGCGAACGCGGAGACGGCGAACGTCGCGCCGGCGACCAGGGTCGCCGCACCGACCGCCGCGGTACTACGCAGCGACATTCGGTTGAGTAGCACGATTGCCTTTCCCAAAAGGGGGTTTAGGGCAGGGAAAAACCTATTAATACCAGTTGTTCGCCTGTGAGTGGGCCCAGGCCCCGCACGGAGTGCCGTAGCGGCCCTTGATGTAGTCGATGCCCCAGGCGATCTGAGTCGCCGGGTTGGTCTGCCAGTCGTCGCCATGGGTGGCCATCTTGCTGCCGGGGAGCGACTGCGGAATCCCGTACGCACCAGAACTGGCGTTCTGGGCGGTGTGGTTCCAGTTGCTCTCCTTCTCCCAGAGCGGTTCCAGGCAGCCGTTGAACTCCTCGGCACCCCAGCCCTCATCGAGGACCATCTGCAGGGCGATCTCCTTGGCCGAGCCGGTGGGGACCGACCCTCCGGAGGAACCGGAGGAGCTCGCGGAGCCGGAAGAGTCCTCGGAGGTGCTCTCGGGTTCCGGTTCGGGTTCCGGTTCTTGGATTTCACTGCCGGAGCCCGAGCCGGAACGCGACGAGTCGTCGACGGCCGCGCCGGCCAGCTCACGGGCCTCCTCGCGCCGGTCCTCAAGGTCCCGCTCGTCCTCGGGGGAAGGGCTGGCGAAGAAGTCGTCCGCCGCTTCGGTCTCGGCGGGGGTCTCCTCGGCTTCGGGGAGGGTGGCCGCCGAAGTGGCCTGATCCGGGTCGGGAGTTCCGGTGCCCGCGAAGGCGGAGACGGTGAACATACCGCCCGCGACCAGCGCCGCGGCGCCGACCGCGCTCATCTGGCGCAGAGAGATGCGGTGGAGTAGCAAGGTCGCCCTTTCACGTTGACGCACGCGTGCCCCGTTCGGAGCCTTCGCGTGGTGTGGGATGCCGCTGCAGGACCGCTCGGCCCTGGTGACCTGCGTGGAGGGGACGGAATCGCCGTTCGACCGACCACGGGCGGGGGCTCCCACACGGGAGGGGGTTGCTCGGTGCAGCGCATTCAGCCTGCATCATCGTCACGGTAAAGTAACGCCGGTTTTACTGTGTCGTGACTCACATCACGGAATGTGCCTGTTTTTCAGGGCTCTGACCTGCGCTTTGACACGAAGAGTCAATAGGTGGTCAAGTACGGGCAGGTTTGTGTCACTCGTCTCCCAGTGCGGTTCTGAGTACTCGTACCGATGCGTCCGGATCCGCGAAAGCACAGCATGGGGGTATGAACGCCCAAGGAATCCCCCGACCGCCAGGGGCGCCGCACCACTGTCCCGACTGCCGGGCCGAGCTCATCTCCTCGGCCCGCGCCTGCCCGCGGTGCGGGCTCGGGCTGGTCGGGCCCACAGCGCAACGTCTGTGGTGGATCGACACCGAACTGGTCTCACTGGACCTGCGCAGGCACACGCTGTTGGAGGAGCGGCCCAAGGCGCTGGCCCGGCTGCGCGAGGAGACCCGCGCGGCCGCACCGGTCGCCACCCCCTCGGTGCCCGCCGCACCGGCTCCGGCCCCCGTGGCCGCGGCTCCCCGGCCCGGCGCGCCCACCCGTGAGGTGAGCCGACGCTCGGCGCAGAACGTCATCCTCGGCCTGGGCGCCCTCCTCATCGGGATCGCGGCGCTCGTCTTCGCCGTGTGGACCTGGAGCGACCTGGGCACCGGCGCCCGCGCCACCGTTCTGGGCCTGACCACCCTGACCTTCACCGTGGTGGCCGTGCCGCTCTACCGCCGCGGTCTGCGCTCCACCGCCGAGGCCTTCGGGGTGGTGGCCGCGCTCCTGATGTGCGTGGACGCGCTCGCCCTGTGGTTCCTGTCCGACGGGCTCACCAACGGCCCCGGGTACACGGCGGCCGCCCTGGCGGTGATCGCCGCGCTCCTGGCGCTCTACCCGGTCCTGGTTCCGCTGCGCTCGCCCCGGGTCCTCATGGCGCTGCTCGCCCAACCCGTACCGGTCCTGCTGGTGGCCGCCCAGCCGGACGCGCACCCCGCCTGGTGGTTCACCGCGGTGGGCGCCACCGCGCTCGCCGACGCCATCGCCGTGCACGTCCTCGGTACTCCGCGCCCGGGGGTTCCGGTCCGGACCCTGCGCGCGGCCGCGGTCCTACTGTGGGTGTTCTCCGCCATGTTCGCGGTGCTGACGGGCACCTTCCTGTTCATCGACGACGTCGACCCGTCGCACCGGTGGGCCCTGGCCACCACGTTGTTCCTCGGTGGGACGACCGGGCTGCTCATGGCGCGAGGCCCCGGCCAGAACGCCGACGCGCCCTCGCCGTACTCCGTGGGCGGTCTGGCGGCCCTGGCCCTGCTTCCCCTGGCCGCGGGGCCCTCGACCCTTCCGGCGCTCCCCCGGGTGACCGTCTCGCCGTGGAGCGTGTCCCCGGCGCAGATGGCCGCCCCGGCTCCGGCTCCGCCCCACCACGCGGCCCTCTACCTGACCGGGATCGTGGTGGCGGCGCTCCTGGCGCTGGGCGCGGTGTGGCTGCTGCGCCGCCGTTCGTCGTTCGTCATCGCGGTACTCCTGGCCCCGGCCACGCTCCTGGTCGTGCCCGCCCTCCTCGGGATGTCCTGGACGATCACCGTGGTGTGGGCGCTGCTGATCGGTGCCGCGCTGGTCCTGAGCGCCGGAGTGGCGCCGCGCGGACTGAGCACGACACCGGTACTGGTCGGATCCGCCACCCTGTTCACCGGCCTGGTGTGGGCGCTGCCGGAGCGGTACACGACCTTGGCCGCGCTGCTGCTGCTCGTGGTCACCGCCCTGATCGCCGCCGCCGGGGCCCGTCGGTTCGCCGAGCCGGGCCCACGACCGGAACCGGGCGGTCGGGTCGCCGGACTGTACATGGGCGCGATTCTGCCGTGGGCGTTGGTCCTCCTGACCGGTTCGGTCTTCGTGCTGGTCAACCGGGGCGCTCCCGGAACCGAACAGGCCCAATGGTGGCTGTTGACCGCCACGGTGGTCCTGACGGGGGCGACGGCGCTGCTGCTGAGTCGAGTGGCCACGCCCTCCTCGCTGCCGGCCCCGACCGCACCGGGCCAGACGGACGAACGCGCCGATCTACGCGGAATGTTCGCCGTGGTGGGCCTGCTCGTCCTGCCGGCCGCTCCGTTATCGGCGCTGCCGTCCCAGAACCCGGCCCTGAGGTTGTTCTCGTCCGAACACGCGGCCTGGTCGGCGTCGCCCGGGGTGGTGCGCGAACCCGCCTCCGCCGTGCTGGGGTCGTCCGCACCGGCCGATCCGTTCACCGGGTTCGCGGCGGCCTTGGCCGTCGTGGCGGTGGGTGTGTCGGCCTTGGCGCTGGTCGTGTTCATCGAACGGCGTTGGGCCGCCGCGGGTGTGGCGCTGATCGCCCCGCCCACGCTGGTTCCGCTGCCGGTGTTGGCGGACGCCCCGTTCGCGGTGGCGGTGGTGTGGACCCTGTTGGTCGGCGCCGCGCTGTTGTTGTGCGCGGGTCGGACGCACGGGTCCCTGTCCGTCCGGCTGCTCGGGGCGAGCGGCCTGGCGACCATGTTGACGGGTCTGGCGTGGTCGTCGGTGGAGCGGCACACGATGCTGTCCGCGCTCGTCCTGCTCGCCGCGATCACCCTGGTCTCGGCGCTGTCGGCGCGGCGCCCGTCCGCCGAGGGCGACGCCGCGACGGTCTACCGGCTGACCGTGGTCGTGTGGACCGTGACACTGGTGATCGGCGGCGCCTCCCTGGCGGCCACCGCCTACGATGCCCTCCCGGGCGAGGGCCATGGTCCCTGGTGGCTGTTGGGCGCCACGGGGCTGTTGCTCGGCGCGACCGCGCTGCTGCTCGACGGGGTCGCCTCCCGGGTGTTCGGCGCGGTCGAGAAGCGCACCACGGAGTTCGGCCCGTTCGGGATCTTCGGGCTACTCCTGCTCATCGCCCAACCTCTGGTGGTGGGCCCGGCCGGATCGCCGGCCCTGTCGTTCTTCGCCCCGCGCGGGCTTCCGACCGGGGCGCTGCTGGAACCCGCGCACGAGTTCATCGGCTTGCCCGAGGCCACCACCCTCGCCGGCCCCTCCGTGGCGCTGGGGACGTTGGTCTTCGGTGCCCTGGCGGTGGGCGCGGTACGGCTGTTCCACCAACGCCTGCTCGTGCCCGCGGCTGCGCTGCTCGCGCCGGTGACACTGGTGCCGCTGCCGTTCGCGCTCGGTCTGCCCTTCCTGGTCGCCCTGGTGTGCACCGTGCTGGTGGGAGCGGCCCTGACGGCCGGTTCCGCCCTACCGAACCGGGCGGGGACCGCGTGGGTCGTGTGGTCCACCGGACTGTTCGCCTTCGCCCTGGCCTTCAGTTGGGCGCTGTCGGAGCGCTACTCCGCCGTAGGGGTGTTGCTGGCCTGGGCGGTCGCGGCGTCCGTGGCGTCCTCCCTGGCCCGTGTCAGATCGATCATCGTGGCCTCGACCGCCGCGGCGACCTTCGGCACCGGAGCGTTCGCCCTGGCGCTGCTCATGTCCTTGGGGCTCTGGGCCGAGTACGCCGCCTTCGGTCCCCTGTTGGTGGTCGCCGCCGTGGCGGCCGCGGCCCCGCGCCTGCGTTCGCCCCTGTCGGAGGCCACCGAGGTCCCGGCCGCCGTGTGGGCGGTGATCGCCCTGGCCATCACCATGGGCGCGGGATCCCGACTGGAACTGGTCGCGCTCGCCCTGGCGGTGGTCGGGGTGATCGGTCTGGCCTGCGCGGTGCGCCCCGGCCGCCGGTGGGTGGCACCGGTCGGCGGATTGTTGATGTTCTGTGCGATGTGGACGGCGCTGGCGGCCTGGGACGTCACCGTTCCCGAGGCCTATACGGTGCCGCCCGCACTCGCCTTCCTGGTGGTCGGCTGGGAGTGGGAGCGCCGGGCCGAGGTGAAGCCCTCCAGCCTGCTCTCCTACGGCGGTGGACTGTTGTTGCTCCTCGGTCCCACGGTCTGGCTCGCGATCGACGGCCAGGACCTGGGGTGGCGGGTCCCCGCAGTACTCGTGGTGGGTGTGGCCATGGCCGTGTGGGGCTTGAGGTCCCGTCTCCAGGCACAGCTGTTGCTCGGCGGAGGGGCACTGCTGGTGGTGTCCCTTCGGGCCTTCGGTCCGCCGCTGTGGGACCTGACCCTGCTGCTGCCCAACTGGGTGCCGTTCGCGGTGGTCGGCCTGCTGCTGCTCCTGATCGGCGCGCGCTACGAGGCGAACCTGAACCGATTGCGCCGGATCGGTCGGTACGTAGGTGCCCTGCGCTGACCACCGCCCACAGGTGTGGCCCCCGCCGATTCGGCGGGGGCCACATGGTTCGTCGGGTCAGCTCTCCAGCATCTCGGTGACCAGGGCGGCGATCGGGGAACGCTCCGACCGGTTCAGGGTGACGTGGGCGAACAACGGGTGGCCCTTGAGCTTCTCGATGACGGCGACCACCCCGTCGTGGCGGCCCACCCGCAGGTTGTCGCGCTGGGCGATGTCGTGGGTGAGCACCACCCGGGAGTTCTCCCCGAGTCGGGACAACACCGTCAGCAGGACCCCGCGTTCGAGGGACTGCGCCTCGTCCACGATCACGAACGCGTCGTGCAGGGACCGACCCCGGATGTGGGTGAGCGGCAGGACCTCCAACATCCCGCGGTCCACGATCTCCTCGATGACGTCCTCGCTGGTCACCGCGGACAGCGTGTCATGCACCGCCTGGCCCCAGGGCGTCATCTTGTCGTTCTCGGTGCCGGGCAGGTAGCCCAGGTCCTGGCCGCCCACCGCGTACAGCGGGCGGAACACCATCACCTTGCGGTGCTGGCCGCGTTCCAGGACGGCCTCCAGACCGGCGCACAGCGCGAGCGCGGACTTGCCGGTACCGGCACGACCACCGAGCGAGACGATGCCGACGTCGGGGTCGGTGAGCAGGTCGAGGGCGATCCGCTGCTCGGCGCTTCGGCCCTTCAGACCGAACACGTCCTTGTCGCCGCGCACCACCTTCACCGACTTGTCCGCCTGGACCCGGCCGAGCGCCCGGCCCTGTTCGGAGACGAGCACCAGACCGGTGTGGCAGGGCAGTTCCCTGGCCTCCTCGATCTCGCTGTCCCCCTGGGAGAACAGCTCCTGGATGTTGGCGGCGGGCACGTCCAGCTCCGACATCCCGGTCCAGCCGTGCTCGATGGCGAGCTCTGCCCGGTACTCGTCGGCCTGCAGACCGATGGAGGAGGCCTTGATCCGCATCGGCAGATCCTTGCTCACCAGGACGACGGCGTCCTCTTCCTCATGCTCCTCCTGGAGGTTGCGCGCCACCGTCAGGATCCGGGTGTCGTTGTCGCCGAGCCGGAAGCCCGCCGGCAGGATCGTCGGATCGCTGTGGTTGAGCTCCACCCGGAGTGTGCCGCCGTATTCGTTCACCGGGACGGCGACGTCCAAACGGCCGTGGGCGACCCGCAGGTCGTCCAGGCGGCGCAGCGCGCCGCGTGCGAAGTACCCGAGCTCCGGGTGGTGACGCTTGCTCTCCAACTCGGTGATCACCACCACGGGGATGACGACCTCGTGCTCGGCGAACCGGCTCATGGCCACCGGATCGGCGAGCAGGACACTGGTGTCGAGCACGTAGACGCGCGTACCCTCTACCGCCTGAGGGGCGGTCGGGGACTGGGTGTCACGGCGATCGGTCGAGGAACTAGCCACTCGTTCTCCCCTTGGGCACCGCGAGGGCGCCCTACTGTCACGGGATCATGGAGGACCGGGACCAGGCCCACGAGGGCCGGGTCCGGCCCTCCTCGTCGACATCCCGCCAGGGCGGAGAAGATCAATGAGCCGGGGCCTCCCGAACGGATGGGCGAACGCCATCCGCTGTCATCGACGCTACGCGCCCCAGAGCCCGTTTTCCAGGGCCCGAGCCGACCTCCCCATGAACTCCTCGTTACGAGAGGTTGGTGGGAGGGCCGACGGGGGTCAGGAGCCGAAGCGCCGATTGCGCGCGCCGTAGGAGCGCAGGGCACGCAGGAAGTCCACTCTGCGGAAGGCAGGCCAGAAGACCTCGCAGAAGTAGAACTCCGAGTGAACGCTCTGCCACAGCATGAAACCCGACAGACGCTGTTCACCCGAGGTGCGGATGAGCAGGTCGGGGTCGGGTTGTCCACGCGTGTAGATGTGCCGTGCGATGTCCTCGATGTCCAGGCGCTCTGCCAGCTCCTGGATATCGGTGCCCTTGGCCGCCTCCTCGTGGAGGAGGGACCGAACCGCATCGGCAATCTCACGCCTACCCCCATACCCGACGGCGACGTTGACAACCAGACCCGGGTTTCCGGATGTGGCCTCCTCCGCCTCCTTCAGGGCACGAGCGGTCGAATCAGGCAGGACGTCGAGAGCCCCGACGGGGCGGGTGTTCCACCCCTCCTCGCGCAGCCGGGCGATGGTCTGCTCGATGATGCGCACGAGCGGACCGAGCTCGGCCTCGTCCCGGGTGAGGTTGTCCGTGGACAGCATCCACAGGGTGACGACCTGCACACCGATCTCGTTGCACCAGCCGAGCACCTCGAAGATCTTGTTCGCCCCGGCCTGGTGGCCCTGCTCGGCGCCCGGAAGACCGCTGCTCTTGGCCCAACGCCGGTTTCCGTCCATGGCGACACCGACGTGCCGGGGGATCTCCTGGCTGGTCAGACGGCGTTCCAGCCGCCGCTCGTACAGCCAGTACAGGGGGTCACGGAGCCCCATTGGCGAAACCTCTCAGAGCTGGATCAAAGGACGGCGCACTCCGGCGACGGATATGCCGACGGGGATGGGTCCAGAGTAGTTCGCCCGGGGCGCTCACGTCACGGCGAGCGACTTGCGCACGTGTTTGCGCCCTTGGTGGATGCGGGACTTGACCGTACCCAAGGCCAGATTCAGTTCGGAGGCGATCTCGTTGTAGTCCATTTGGCACAGGTCGCGCAGGACAAGGGGCGCCACCAGGTTGGGGCGGTCCTTCTCCAGCTGGTCCAGGGCCTCCAGCAGGTCGATCCGGGAACCGGCGATCACACTGGTGGTCCGGGGGTCGCTCTGATGCGGCATGCGCTCGGCCTCGGTGGGGAACTCGGCGGAGCGACGCTTCATGGACCGGTAGGTCTGACGTGCGGAGTTGGACACCACGGTGTAGAGCCAAGTGGTGAAGAGGGAGTCGCCCTTGAAGCTGTCGATCTTGCGGGCCACCCGCAGGAGCGCGTCCTGGCAGGCCTCCTCGGCGTCCTGGCGGTAGGGCAGGAACCGGGCGCAGCGGCGCAGTACCTCGGGCTGGATACGACGGAGCAGGTCGTCCAGGGCCACGGCGTCACCCTCCTTGGCCCGGCGCGCGAGATCCTCGAGTTCCTCGTCGACGTTGCTCGCCACCCGGCGGCGGGGGGTGGGGCGCTCCTCGTTGTCCGGTCGGTCACTACTACCCATGGTTCGTCTCTTCCTGGCTGACGACAGACGTCCGTTCGTGAGTTCACACGTCTATTGGACGTCCACGAACCCCGTTCGGCTCCGTTACCTCACTCGACTTCACGCGCCGATCCCGTTAATCCCACGCGGCGTTGTCCCACGAAGGCGGAGAACCCGAAGGGGCTCCTCCAGTCTCCACGCACCGATGGCGTCGGCGCTACCCGGGAACGGGATCATATCCGCGGAAGCCATCGCCAAGGCGCAGATGGTGTATTAGTGGGCAACGAACGCGTATTCACCCCCTACAGACCGAGGCGGAAATGAGCCAACCGGAGGCCTTTGGACGTTACCGCGTCATACGGCGCTTGGGGTCCGGTTCGTTCGCCACCGTCTGGCTGGCCCAGGACGACCTTCTGAACTACCCGGTGGCCATCAAGGTGTTGGCCGAGAACTGGGCGCATCAGATGGACATCCAGTACCGGTTCCTGGAAGAGGCGCGCATCCTGCGTCAGACCGACTCCACCTGGCTGGTGGCGGTGCACGACGTCGACGTACTGCCGGACGGCCGCCCCTACATGGTGATGACCTACGCCGACCAAGGCAGTGTCGCCGACCTCGTCCGTCGAGGTCAACTCCCCTTGGACGAGGCCCTGAGGTTGCTGACCGAGATCGGCCAGGGCATCACCGTGCTGCACAACCACGGCACCATCCACCGCGACATCAAGCCGTCCAACGTGCTGCTCCAGTCCTCCCCCGTCGGTCAGCGGGTGCTCGTCGCCGACCTGGGCTTCGCCAAGTCCATCGACGAGGCCTCCGGGTTCACCGCCGCCGCGGGAACCCCCGGCTACATGTCGCCCGAGCAGAGCATGCCCGGCGGCGACCTGGACGTGCGCTCCGACGTGTACTCGCTGGGCGCGGTCGCCTACGAACTCATGACCGGCCAGTCGCCGCCGCGCCCGCCGGTACGGGCCGCGCCTGGCCGGATCCGGCCAGGCCTGCCTCCCGCACTGGACGAACTGATCCTGGCCGCGCTATCGGTGGACCGCGAGGACCGGCCGAGCGACGCCAAGACCTTCACCGATCGGGTCAGGGCGATCCGTATGTCGCCCGACCTGCCCAAGGCGGCCCCTTGGTGGTCCCTGTCCCGCATGCCCTGGCGGCGGAGCGGCGCCCTCGCCCTCGTCTGCGGGGTGTTCGCCTTCGTCATGACCGCCTCACTCGGATCCCCGGGGATGTCGTTGACCACCGTCCGGCACGCGGCCCAGGACGTGCGCGTGGACGTGCCCTCGGTGTGGGCCCGGGAGTTCCACCCCGACCAGGAGGCGCGACCGGCCGTGGCCGAGGCCGGTGCCGGTCCCGGGCTGCTCGCCGCGACCGACGCCGAACACTGGAACGCCACCGACGAGGAGTCCTACGGGGTGTACGCCACGGTGCTGCCCGGCTCCCCCGACCTGCGCCGGGTGGCCGAGACCGACCCGTGCGCGGGGCAGCCCGAGGAGCGCTCCGTGCGCACCGACCGGTGGGAGGGCATGCTCTGGGAATGGCCAGAGTGCAACGACAACGGTACGTTCACCTCGATCGCGGTGCACCCGCCCGACACCCCGCGCACGGTGTACATGGAGATCCGCCAGCCCGACTACCGGCCGGACGTCGTGGACACCATCATCGACAACGTCCGGCTCCGCTAGCGGCGCTCGGCGGCCTCACCCTGCGAGCTGTGCGAGGAGTTCCTCGACGGTGGTGACGGGGAGCTTGCAGGTGAAGCCCTCGCACACGTAGGCGGTCGCCTTCCCCTCGATCGGCGCGCGGTGCTCCAGCAGGGGCACTCCCCCACTGTCACGTCCGTCGCCTCGGGACAGGACGGTGCCCAGCGGCGCCCAGCGCAGGACCGCGCGGACCATCTCCTCGACGGTCGGATCGCCGATGTCACCGACCACGGCCACGGCGCGCGGCCCGGTCAGCAGGGCCTCCCCGGCGACCAGGCCCCAACCGGCGAAGCGCGGGGCCTTCTCCGCCAGGAGCGGCACCACCGACAGTGCGCCCTCGGCCGCCTCCCGGTGGCGTTCGCTCCCCGTGAGCGCCGCGTAGGTGAGCAGCGCGGACGCGGCGGCGAACCGGCCCGAGGGGGTGGCGTTGTCCGTGGGGTCCTGGGGGCGACTGAACAGCTTCTCCGCGTCGTCCGCGGTGTCGAAGAACCCGCCCTCGTCGTCGCCGAAGTGGTCCAGGACCGTGTCCAGCAGACCGCCGGCCTCCCGCACGTAGCGGGCCTCACCCGTCACCCCGTGCAGGGCGAGCAGCCCCTCGGCCAGGTTCGCGTAGTCCTCCAGCACGCCCGTACCGGGGCCCGGTTCGCCGTCGCGCGAGGTGCGCACCAGGCGTCCGTAGCGCAGGTGGACGTCCAGGAGCAGGTCCACTGCCTCGCGGGCGGCGGTGATCCACTCGGGGCGCCCCAGCAGGGCCCCGGCCTCGGCCAGACCGGCGATCGCCAACCCGTTCCAGGAGGCGACCACCTTGTCGTCGCGGGCCGGCGGCACGCGGTCCGCGCGGGCGGACAGCAGGGCGGCGCGCACCCGGTCGTAGCGTTCGGGGTCGTCGGGGTCGGAGCGCAACTGTAGGACGGAGGAACCACGCTCGAAGGTGCCTTCCTCGGTCACGTCGAAAAGCTCGGCCGCCCACGCGCCGTCCTCCTCGCCCAGGACCTCGCGCAGCCGCTCGGGCGTCCACACGTAATAGGTGCCTTCCTCACCCTCGCTGTCGGCGTCCAAGGCCGAGGCGAACCCGCCCTCGGGGGTGCGCAGGTCGCGCAGCATCCAGTCGGCGGTCTCCTGGGCGGCGCGCAGCAGCAGCTCCTGGTCGGAGTCGGCCCCCGCGTCGCCTTCGGCGGGACGACGACTCAGCCGGGTGTAGGCCCGCAGCAACAGGGCGTTGTCGTACAGCATCTTCTCGAAGTGCGGGACCACCCAGCCCCGATCCACCGAGTAACGGGCGAAGCCCCCGCCGAGCTGGTCGTAGATGCCGCCGCGCGCCATGGCCACGGCGGTGCCGCCCGCCATGAGCGCGGCCGGGGTGGGCTCGTCGGCGGTCTGGAACGGGAAGGTCCGTTCGTGCTGCGCGGTGAGGAACGACAAGAGCATCGACGGCGGGAACTTCGGCTCGTCGCCGTACCCGCCGGAGGTGGCGTCGTAGTCACGGATCAGCGCTTGGACGGCCAGGTCCAGGTCGGCGGCGGTCGGCGGCGGCGAGGACGCCAGGCGACGTGGTGCGCTCAGCGCGTCCACCACGCGTCGCCCCTGCTCCACGAGGTCGACCCGCTTGTGCCGCCAGGCCGAGGTGATCCCCTGGAGCAGCCGCTGGAAGTGCTCGCGCGGGAAGTACGTGCCGCAGTAGAAGGGCGCCCCGTCGGGGGTGGCGAACACCGTCATCGGCCAGCCGCCCTGGCCGGTCATGGCCTGGGTGGCCTCCATGTACACCGCGTCGACGTCGGGGCGTTCCTCACGGTCGACCTTGATGTTGACGAAGAGGGTGTTCATCAGGTCCGCGGTCGCGGGGTCCTCGAAGGACTCGTGGGCCATGACGTGGCACCAGTGGCAGGCCGAATATCCGACCGAGATGAGGAGGGGGACGTCGCGGCGGCGGGCCTCGGCGAAGGCCTCCTCACCCCAGGGCCACCAATCCACGGGGTTGTCGGCGTGCTGCAACAGGTACGGGCTGGTCGCGTCGCTCAGGCGGTTGGGCATG
The DNA here is from genome assembly GCF_040635885.1 of Nocardiopsis sp. NPDC006832. Classification (NCBI taxonomy): domain Bacteria; kingdom Bacillati; phylum Actinomycetota; class Actinomycetes; order Streptosporangiales; family Nocardiopsidaceae; genus Nocardiopsis; species Nocardiopsis sp. NPDC006832. Next base: position 37,914 of record NZ_JBEYLC010000021.1, read on the forward strand.
TATCCCACTCTGCCGGCCCTCGTCCGACGGGTCAGGTCCCCACCCGGGCCAGGTACACGCGGGGCGCCGTCCCCTTCCAGCGTTTGAACGCCGTGGTGAAGCTCGGGGTGTTGCGGTAACCGAGCCGGCGTCCGGTCTCCTCGACCGTGCATCCCGCGGCGAGCAGTTCCTCCGACAACCCTTCACGGACCTCGTCCAACAGCACGCGGTAGGAGGTGCCCTCGGCCACGAGCCGCCGGCGCAACGTCCGTGAGCTGACGTGCAGTCGCCCGGCCACCACCTCGATGTCGGGGACGTCCGGGAACCCGGACATCAGGTGACCGCGGACCAGTCCGGCCACCCCGGAACGTCCGTACCTCTCCCCCAGCAGCCGCCGGCACTGTTCCTCGCCCAGGGCGACGGTGTGCGCGTCGGCGCGCGGCAGCGGCCGGTCGAGTTCCACCGCGTCCAGGACCAAGGCGTCCTCCTCTGCGTCGAAGCGGACGCGTGGGCCCAACAGCCTCGTGTAGGGCTCCGGGTCGGTGGGCGGGCGACCCCTCAAACGCACCTCGGGAAGTTGCTCCTCCGCCAGCCCGAGCTCACGACCGAACGCGATGATCGAGGCCAGTTCCCGGTGGACGAAGAAGCGCCGGACGTCCTCGGGCAGGTGTCCGGACCGCAACAGCAGGCGTGACCGGCCGCCACCCTCGACCACCCTCATGTCACAGAAGGCCCAGGTCAACGCGAGGTAGCGCAGCCCCACGCCGATCGCCGAGCGCAGATCGGGGCTGCCGGAGATCGCGAACCCCCAGATGCCGTGCGTGGTGAGGTGATAGCGGGAACCGGCGAGCACCGGCAGCGCCTCGACGGTCGGGAGCGCGTCGAGCAGGTTCCGGACGATCCGTGTCTCCTGCTCCGCGGTGACCAGGGTGTGCGGGTCCTCCAGGTCGGCCAGGGCGATGCGGGTTCCATGGAGGACGGTGCCCTTGGACACCGAGTGTTCCCCGCCCAGCCGCACCAGCAGTAGGGCGCTGGCCGGACCGCGCGGCAGGTCCCACCGATGCACCGGCATTCCCTCCTCCGTCCATACGCGTGTCCGAAAATGTTAACTCCCTGGCCGGAGGAAGAGTGTCCCAGCCCACACCCTGGTTCCTAGGGTGCCGTGAGAAGAGCGGTTCCGAGGAGCGGAGAACGAGGATGAGCACCGGTCACACCGAGGACACCCTGGCCGACATCGGCGCGCGGGGCGTACCCGAGTTCGAGGGGGTGCATGACGTCTGGCCGCGCGGAGAACGACTGAGCGCGGTCAAGGAGGCCGCCCACGCGTACAAGGAACGCTTCAAGTCCCAGGGCACGGTGCGCGCGGTGCGATCGGTGGACATCGCCGCGGCCCCCTATCCGGTCGCGTTCGCCTTCAACAACGCCGTGTCGGTACCGACCCTGCCGATGATCGCGATGATCAACCGCATGGTGGTGGTGCAGTACGACGATTGGGAGGGGCGTCCGCGCACCCTGGTGTTCGAACCGACCGTTCCGGACGGTTCGGCGGAGGCCCCGTTCTACCACCACCTCCAGGAGCTGATGCGCAGGATCCCGGGTGGGACCCGGCTGGCCGAGGCCTTCCTGCTCAAGTACTACAACGAGCCGGCGGACGCGCTGACCAAGCTCGGGCTCGCCCCGGAGGACATCGACTTCTGCACCTTCGACCACCTGCACGTCCAGGACCCCCGGATGATCCTCGGGTCGAGCCGGGTGATCCCCGGCGAGAGTCGCCCGCGCCCGCCCCTCTTCGGTTCGGCGCGGATGTTGGTGCACTCCCGTGAACTGGCCACCTTGGAGTCCCTGCACCCGATGCAGTGGGCGTGGTACGTGGAGGACGGGCTCAGCGGCGTGGACCGGTCGTCGTTCGTGACCTTCGACGGGGACGTCGAACTCGGTCCGGGCGTCACCTTGCTGTGGACGCCCGGGCACACGGACGGAAACCACTCTCTGCTGCTCAACACCCCCGACGGTGTGTGGGTCTCCTCCGAGAACGGCATCGCTCTGGACAACTGGCAACCAGAGTTGTCGAAGATCCCCGGAGTGCGCGGGTACCACCGGCGCTACGGCCGGGAGATCTGTCCGAACGCCAACACCCTCGAAGACTCGCTCGACCAGTACGACTCGATGGTCAAGGAGAAGATCCTCGCGGACCCGTGCCGTCGGGACCCGCGTTGGCTACAGATCCTCCCCTCGACGGAACTCGCACCGTGGAAGCGGTTCTGGCCGGTGATGCCGACGTTCGCGCATGGAGGCGTCTCCTACGGCGAACTCCGTGGGGGCGAGGCACGATGACGGTGAGGTCAGGGCCCGCAGGTGCCGTGGTCACCGGCGCGGGGCGCGGGCTGGGGCGGGAGATCGCCGCGCTGCTGGTGGAGCGCGGGTACACGGTGCTGATCACCGACGTCGACGGGGAAGCCGCCGCGGCCACCGCCGCGGACCTTGGCCCGCGCGCCACATCGATGCGGGTGGACGTTCGGGAAGAGGCCGAGGTCGTCGCGGCGGGCGACGAGATCCTGGCCCGCGCCGGACGACTGGACGTGTGGGTGAACAACGCTGGGGTGCTGGTCACCGGACCGGCGTGGGAACAGGACGAGGCGACCCGGTCCCTGCTGTTCGGCGTCAACGGCCTGGGCACCGTGAACGGCACCGTGACGGCGATCCGGACCATGCTCGGACGGGGAGGAGGCCACATCGTCAACATCGTGTCCCTGGCCGGGATCACCGCCGTGCCCGGCGAGGCCGTGTACGCCGGGTCCAAGCACGCCGCCATCGGCTTCAGCCTCAGCACCCTCGCCGACCTACGACTGGCACGGGTGCGCGACATCGACGTCTCGTGCGTGTGCCCGGACGGGATCTGGACGCCGATGCTGCACGACAAACTCCACGACCCCGAATCGGCGCTGTCCTTCTCGGGCAGGCTGCTGCGGCCGGCGGAGGTGGTCAGGGCCGTCGGCCGCGTCCTCGACCGGCCTCGTCCCGTGACGATCCTGCCTCGATGGCGGGGATGGCAGTCCCGGCTCGCCGACGCCCTGCCCGGGTTCGGGCTGTGGGCACTACCGATGGCGGTGGCCATGGGACGGAGCACCCAACGCAGGATGCTCCGATCCCTGAAGAACTAGTGCCGCGACGGGGTGAACCCTGGCCGACGCGGCGCTAACCCTTGTCCGTACCGCTGTCGGCCTTGTCCGAACCGGAGGCCTCGACCTTCGTGGTGTCGGTCTCGGCGGCCTCGTCGGACTCGCTCGCGTAGATGTTCGGCCCGGACGGCTTCTCTCCGGCCTCCTCGGCGCGCTCCGAGACACCCTCCAGCTTGCCCGTCATGTTGCGCATGAGGAAGAACAGGGCCACACCGATCGCGAAGATGGCGAGGAAGCCCATGACGCCGGGCGTGACCGTGTCCTTGTCCAAGGAGAAGCTGTCGGCGAGCACCATCGTGGACGCGAGAAGGGTGTTCATGTCGTTCATACTCTCATTGCTTCCCGGACCCCCGCGAAGAGGTCCTTCTCCGGGACCTCGGTGTCCACGAGGGACCGGACCAGGTGGTAGTCCTCGGTCGGCCAGGCCTCGGCCACGATCTCGTTGGGCACCGCGAACCAGAACCCGTTCGGATCGATCTGGGTGGCGTGGGCCCGCAGGGCGTCGTGCGCGACGTCGAAGTACTCACCGCAGTGCACCCGAGTGGTGATCTCCCAGCGACGGCGGTCGCCGTCCTTGATCCGCGCGGCCCAGTCCTCGAAGGGGTTCTCCAGGCCGCGTTCGGTCAGGACCTCGGCGAGCGCGTCGAAGCGCTCGGGCGGGAAGCCCACGAAGTAGTACAGCTTGAGGGGCTGCCACGGGTCTCCGGTGCCCGGGTAGGCGTCCGGTTCGGGCGCGGCGTCGAAGGCGTGCATCGACACCTTGTGGGTCATGATGTGGTCGGGGTGCGGGTAACCGCCGTTCTCGTCGTAGGTGAGGATCACGTGCGGGCGGAACCGGCGGATCGCCTCGACCAGAGGGGCCGCGGCCTCCTCCACCGGAAGGGTGGCGAAACACCCCTCGGGCAGGGGCGGCAGTGGGTCGCCCTCGGGCAGACCCGAGTCGACGAAACCGGCGAACTCCTGCTCGATCCCCAGGATCTCGCGGGCCCGGTTCATCTCCTGACGGCGTACCTCGGTGATGTTCTCCCGGATCTCCGGGCGTTCCATCGCGGGGTTGAGGATGTCGCCGCGTTCACCACCGGTCATGGTGACGACCAGCACTTCCGCGCCCTCTTGGACGTAGCGCGCCATGGTGGCGGCACCCTTGCTGGACTCGTCATCGGGATGGGCATGGACGGCCATAAGCCGCAGGCGCTCGGACAACGAAGGATTCTCCTTGGCTCGGTCGACGACCTGGACGACCTCTGGTCAGGGGCACGGCCGTGCCCCCGGTGGTCCACGACGTCGTACGACTCACGTGCGGGCCGCGTAGGGGGGCTGTCAGGTCGGGGATATCTTAGACAACACCATCCCCTCGCTCGGAGATTCCCAATGTCAGCGACCCCGGAAGATGATGCCGTGAACAGTGCCGACACAGCTCCAGCGCTCCGTAAGCGCCACGGCAACGGGCCCGTCTTCTTCATCGTCGGCACCATCTTCGCGGTGGCGGTCACCTTCGGTTGGGGATTCTCCGTGATGAGCTACAACGGGTTGGGCGGTGGCGTGTACCACCAGGTGGTGACGGTCACGGCGCCATCGGCCGACGAGGCGCGGATCTCCTTCGAGGTGAACAGCAAGGACGGCGCCGAGTGCCTGCTGCGCGCGTTGGACGAGCAGATGGTCGAGGTGGGTACGAGCAGGGTCGAGGTCGAGGCCGGTAACCGGATGGTCGAGGCGAGCATCGAGACGGTTCGTGAGGCCGGCACGGTAGAAGTGGCCTCTTGCAGGGAACAAGGTTCGCAAGACTGATCGACCGAGTCCTCCCCGGCCGGGTACCCAGGAGCGGGGCGGAACCCCGAGAGCACGGACACCGGGCGCCTGATCGCGCTCGGTGATATTCTCGTAAGTTCAGCTCTGGCCGCCTGGTGGCCTTTGCTACTAGTACACAAGGAGTTCCCGTGACCCAGACCCGCGATGACAACGCCACCTGGCTCACCCAGGATGCGTACGACCGGCTCAAGACCGAGCTGGACCACCTGTCGGGGCGTGGGCGCATCGAGATCGCGGAGAAGATCGAGGACGCCCGAGAGGAGGGCGACCTCAAGGAGAACGGCGGATACCACGCCGCCAAGGAGGAGCAGGGCAAGATGGAGGCCCGCATCCTCCAGCTCACCGAGATCCTGCGCACCGCGAGGGTCGGCGAAACGCCCCGTACCGAGGGCGTGGTCGGACCCGGCATGACCGTCACCATCATGTTCGAGGGTGACGACGAGGAGGTCACTTTCCTGCTCGCTTCCAGGGAGGAGAGTGGGTCCCCCATCGACGTGTACTCCCCCAAGTCCCCGCTGGGTTCGGCGATCAACGGCAAGCGTGTGGGCGAGACCGTCAGCTACGCGCTCCCCAACGGCAAGAGCCTCGGTGTGGAGATCATCGGAGCGGTGCCCTACGGCATGTGAAACGTCCGGTCGTCGCACGGACGAGACCACATGACGAGGGGCGGCCACGGCCGCCCCTCGTCGTGTGGCCGGTGGGCCCATGGCTGGGTACTCTGCATTTGAACCCCGCTCGTTGAACCCCTTCTACTCAAGGAACCGGCGGCCGCATGCCCTCGCCCTACTGGAACCCCCAAGACCCGTATCAGGCCGGACCACCGCCGCAGAACGGTGGCTGGTCCTACGGAGGGCCGCTTCCCGCACAGTCGGCTTCTCCACTCCCCCCGCCCCCGCCACCGCCACCGGCTCGTCCCGCCGGGTTCGGCATCCGTCTGGTCGCCCGGGCCATCGACGCGGTCCTGGCGACCGTCGCCGCCTTCGCGTTCTTCCTCGTGATGGTGCTCTTCATGGTGCTGGCGAACGGAGGAGACAGCGCGACCAGCGACGCCGAAGGAGCCCTCTGGGGCTCGTTGTTCCTCTTCGGCTGGGGCCTACTGCTGTTCTTCTACGACTGGCTCTACCTGATCGCCTGGGGCAGCACCCTCGGCAAGATGATGGTGGGCATCAAGGTGGTCGACGCGGCGGACGGCGGCAGGCTGAACCAGGGCCAGGCCATCGGCCGGTCCATGCTGTTCTGCCTGCCGCAGTCGTTGCCGTGTCTGGGCCACCTGTTCTCCCTCGGGGAGTCGATGGCCATGTTCGGTGACGACCGGGAACGTGCCCTGCACGACCGCGTCGCCGGAACCGTGGTGATCCGCACCCGCGGCTGACCGAAACCGGCTCAGGGCTGGTCGGGCAGGCACTGCGGGGCCTCGGAGCCGCCCGAGGCGAAGACCGCCGGAACGTAGTGGTCCTCCCCGATCCGGTACCACACGTCGTCGGTGCCGTTCGGTCCGTTGGCGGTGTCGCCGACCACCTGGCAGGCCACGTCGACGTTGGCCTTGTGCGCGGCCAGACCGACGGTGTCGTGGTGGGTGGACGGGCCGGTGCGTACGACCACCGGGTCGCTCTGGGTGTCCGTGATGATCTCCGCGCGATCGCGGTACTCGGCGGTCCACAGGTAGTCGACCTGGACCCAGCCGTTGGTGGGCAGTTGCAGCCCCTCGTTGAAGGCTCCGTCGGCCAGGTCGATGCCGGCGGGGTTCCCCACTCGGCGACCGAACCCGTCCAGTCCACCGTTGTGGCCCTCGGTGAAGGCGGCCTGGGACTGGGGGCGACCCCGGTCCAGGTCGGGCCAGGACTCACGATCCTCGTTCCAGTGGTCGTCGGTGATGTTCCACGGGCCCACGTCCCACACCGGCAGGTAGGCACAGCGCGCCTTGTGGTTCTCGGTGTCGCCCGTGGCGTCCGGCCCGAGTTCGCCGGTGGTGCACACCCGGACGGTGTACTCGCCGCCACCTCGGTTGGCGAGGCCTCTGCGGGAGGGCAGGGCCACGAAGTGGTCGTCGGGGCGCACCGTGTGACCGTTGGCGGTGGTGTTGCCGACCAGACCGATGCGGGTGGCGAAGAGCCGGGCGGAGTAAGGGGTGGGCACGTCGTCGTCCCGCGCGGAAGCCTCGGTGTCGGCCTCCGCTTCGGCGTCGGTGGACGAGGACTCCACGGGGCGCAGACGCACGTCGGTGACGGAGGTGTCGTTCCGCTCCCCCTCGGCGGACATCTCGACGCGCAGCTGCACCTCGGTGACCTCCGAGGAAAGGGCCACCCGGCCCCCGCCGGATCGGGCCGGGTGCCACTCGGTCCACATGCCGTCGGCGCGAACGCCCCGGGCCTCGGTGAGGACCTCCTCCTCGTCACCGGTGGTGGTCACGGCCACGTCGACGGTGTCGGTGGGGGTCTCCAACTCCTGTTCGGGGAAGGTCGCCAACCCGGTGCGCCGCTCCGCGGTCTCCAGTCGGAGCGAGGCCCCCGATCTCTCTCCCGTCTCCAGGCGCAGTGCCCCCGAGTCGAGGGCCAGACCGATCCGGTCGGTGGAGGACAGGTCCTGTTCGAGCCAGGTGGTCTCCGCCGAGGCCGCAACGGGGACCGTCAACGGGGCCAGCAGGGCGAATGCCCCCAGTGCCACCAAGGGCGCGGTGGTGCGCCGATTCTGCGCCATCGTTCCTTCTCTCGCCAATTACCCGAAGTGAATAAAATAGTCACTCTCAGTAACTAACGGAACGCGCGCACACTCAAGGAGCCCACGTCGGGTGTTGGTGATACGGCGGTAAAAGTCCGACTTGGAATGAGACGATCGTGGTCCTACCGGATGCGTCAGGGAGCGAAGGCCAGCAGGCAGGCGGTGAACCCGTGTACGTGGTTCACCCCGGAGACCGGTCCGATCTCCCCCGCCGCGAAGAACCCCGCCACCGGAGCGGCGCCCAGGATCCGCCGGACCGCGAGCACATCGTGGTCGGCGCGGGTGAACAGGCCATCGCCTCGACCGTTGCAGGAGAACAGCAGCCCGCCGCCGACGGCGTGTTCGGCCCCGAACTCGGTCAGTCTGCGGGCGAAGTCCTCGTCGGCGGTGCCGGCGTCCCTGACCTGGAAGCGGACGGTCTGTCCGATCTCCACCATGTCGCCGATGGTCAACGCGCCCAACTCGGGGTCGGCGCCCACCAGGCTCCGTACGAGGAAGTCACCGTGTTCGTGCTGTTCGGCGTACTCGTCCATGGCCACCCCGATGTGCAGTCCACGTTCGGCGAGCTCACGGTCCTCGTCGGAGAGCTCCTCGACCAGTTCCTCCAGCTTCTCGTAGGCGTTGCCCCCGGCCAGTTCGAGGAGGAGGTTGCCCTCGGCCTTGGTGACGGTCATGGCCGGGCCGACCGGGCGACAGCCCTGGCTGACCACGGTGCCCAGCACACCCTCACCACCGATGAGGACGCCGATGGCGCCGTTGTCCACCACCTCGCCGTCGCTGAACAGCCGTACCGACTCCTCACCGCGCATGCCGTCGGCCATCCCGCCGACCAGCGGCAGCCCGCCCAAGGCGGCGGTGGTCTCACGGACGAACGCCTGGGTGGGGAACTCGTAGGGGTTGGTGAGCAGGATGCCGACCCGGTCGTTCGGTCCGGGTTCGCGCATGCCCACCACCGCGAGCTGCTCCTCCTCCACCACCGTGTCCAGCCGGAACGGGGTGAACTCCACGTCGGGAAGGCGGGCGGCCCAGACACTCACGGCGCCCTGTCCCTCCACACCGCGACCGCCGCCGACCACACCGCTCCCACTGCAGCCCAGGGTGATCGCGCCGCCGGACAACTCCATGACCTTCAAGCCCGCGAGCGAGACCTCGTCGGGATCCGCCCCACTGACGAAGAAGCACACGAGATCGGCGAGTCCATCCACCTGTTCCAGTGCGTGGAGAACAGCACGCTCGGCCGCGTTCACGAGGTCGGCCCCCGTCGTCAGAGCATCGCCGAACCTTGTCACTGCCACCCCCGTCTACGGCCGGCCACGACACCGACCATGGGAACCTCACGGCCCCATTCTTCCATTCGTCCCCCAGGGACTTTCCTGCATCTGGCCCCTCAAACTCTCCCGGGCCTACACTGCTTGCCGTGACCTATGCCTCACCACCTCCAGGCGGGTTCGCGCGCACCCTCGGCGCACTGCGCGGGTCCGGCCATGTCCACCGGTCCACCGCGGCCGAGGTCCGCGAGAACCTCCTGGCCCGCATGGGCTCGGGGCTGCCCCGCTTCCCCGGTGTCCACGGGTTCGACCACACGGTGCTGCCCCAACTGGAGCGGGCGCTCATCGCCGGCCACGACGTGGTGCTGCTCGGGGAACGCGGGCAGGGCAAGACCCGGCTGATCCGCACGGTGTCGGGGCTGCTCGACGAGTGGTCTCCCACGGTGGCGGACTGCCCGATCTCCTGTCATCCCTACGCGCCGACCTGTCCGTCCTGTCTCCGCCGATCCACGGCCGAAGGCGATGAACTCCCGGTGCGCTGGCGGCACCGGGACGAACGCTACGGCGAGAAACTGGCGACCCCCGACACCGGTACCGCCGAACTGGTCGGCGACGTCGACCCGGCCCGGCTGGCCGAGGGCCGCTCCCTCGGCGATCCGGAGACGATCCACTACGGGCTGCTGCCCCGGGCCAACCGGGGGATCTTCTGTGTCAACGAGCTGCCCGACCTGCCGGCGCGGGTCCAGGTCGCGCTGTTCAACGTGTTGGAGGAACGCGACCTCCAGGTGCGCGGCTACAACCTGCGGCTGCCGCTGGACCTGCTGTTGGTGGCCAGCGCCAACCCGGAGGACTACACGAGCCGGGGACGGATCGTCACCCCGCTCAAGGACCGCTTCGGCGCCCAGGTGCGCACCCACTACCCACCCGACCTCGACCACGAGTTGGCTCTGTTGCGGCAGGAGGCGGATCTGTCCGAGGGCACGGTCGTGCCCTCACACCTGTTGGAGACGGTGGCCCGATTCGCCCGCCTGGTGCGCGATTCCAATCGGGTGGACCAACGGTCGGGGGTGTCGGTGCGGCTGACCGTGGCCGCCGCCGAGACCGTGGCGGCCTCGGCCCTGCGTCGCGCGGCGTTGATCGGTGAGGAAGTGCCGGTGGCACGGGTCTGCGACCTGGCGGGGGTGGCCGAACCCCTCCTGGGCAAAGTCGAGTTCGAGACCGGGATGGAGGGACGTGAGTCCTCGATCTTGGAGACGCTGTTGCGCCGCGCCATCGCCGAGACCTTCCGGGCCAGGATGGGCGAGGCCGACCTGGAACCGTTGAGCGACCGTTTCGCCGGCGGTGGCACGGTGGAGAGCGGTGACCTGGTGGGCGCCGCCGAGCTGCTGCGCCGGGTGGGAACGGTGCCGGGTCTGGCCGGACTGATCGAACGGGCGGCCCCGGAGGAGACGGACGGGCCGCCCACACCTGGGCTGGCCGCGGCCGTGGTGGAGTTCGCGTTGGAGGGGCTGTACCTGGAACGACGACTGTCCAAGGACACCGCGCCCGACGGTGGCGTGTACCGGTTCTGAGAGGGGCGTGTGGTGTGAGGTTTCGGTACCGGGCGTACATGGGCGGGGCCGACCCGTTGGCCGGCGAGGAACCACCGCCGGGTGAGGCGGTGCGCGCCGCCGATGAGCTGCGCGCGCTGATCTCCGCCGAACTCGTCGATCGGGACTCGGCGCCGTTGGTCGCGGCCGAGGAGGCCCTGGAACGCTACGCGGCCGGAGAGCGCTCCGCCCTGGACGAGGTGGACGCCTTGGCGTTGAGCGCCCTGCTGGGCGCCCAGGGGCGGGAACGACTGGACCGGTTGGACGAGGCCGACCACGGGTTGACCCCACGCGAGCTGCGCCGGCTGGGCGAGGTGGCGTTGGCCGAGATCGAGGCGGCGCCGAGCGTGCGGGGCGGAGGCCACCGGGGCGGTTCCGGGAACGCCGGCGAAACGACCGGCGCGAGTGTGCGGCACGACGGCCTCGACCGTCCCTTGGATCCCGTGGCCACCATGCGCGCGGCCATGGTGCGACGCGCCGCCGCGGGAGACCTCACGGCGGCCGACGGCGCGCCCCTGCGCACCGACGACCTGCGCTACACGGAGACCGAACCGACCGGCGCGGCCGCGGTGTGCCTGTTGGTCGACCTGTCCCATTCGATGACCACGCGCGGCCTGCACGAGGCCGCCACCCGCACGGCCCTGGCCCTGCACACCCTGGTGCGGACCCGGCGGCCCGAGGACAGGATGCTGGTGATCGGGTTCGGCGACCGGGCCCGGGAGATGACGCCCGCGGAGTTGGTCGAACACGACTGGCGTCGGGTGCCCGGCACCAACCTCCAGCACGCGCTGCACCTGGCCCGTGCCCACCTGCGGCGACACCGGGGGTTGCGTCCGGTGATCATGGTGGTCACCGACGGGGAGCCCACGGCGCACCTGGGCGAGGACGGCGACGCGCGGTTCGCCTGGCCGCCCACCCCGCGCACGGTGGAGGTCACCACGGCCGAGCTGGACGCGGCGTTGGCGGAGGGTACGGAGTTGACGTTCTTCCTGTTGGCCGACGATCCCCGGTTGCGCGCCTTCCGGGAGCTGTTGGAGCGGCGACGCGGGGTGCGTGTGGTGAACGCCGACGCCGAGGCCCTGGGGGCACTGGTGGTCGGGCGTTACCTCGACGGGAAGGACTGAACCGGGATCAGCGCTCGAAGATGTTGACGTCCGAGGCCATGAGCAGAAGCTCCTCGGGGGCGTCGCCGCCCGAGTACAGCAACTGGTGGCGGTTGGCCGGCATGAGCGTCTCGGTGAAGCGCAGTGGTCGGTCCCCGTCGTAGGCGGACCGTTCCTGCACCAGCAGTGGGATACCGGGGCCCAGCCCGAAGGCCTCGGCCTCGTCCGGCGAGGGCATGCGCGCACCCACGATGTCCCAGTTCCAGCTCTCGCGGAAGCCCAGGTCGCGCATGACCGCCGACACTCCGCCCTCCAAGGGTTCGGGGGACATGAGCGCGGTTCCAGAGGCGATCGAGAACGGGAAGTAGGTGATCTGGGACTGCCAGAGACTTCCGTCGACGAAGCGGTCGGAGGAACGGATCACGACGAGGCCGCCGTGCTGTGTCCGGTCGTCGGCTTCGTGGCGCAACCGCTTGGCCACCTTGGGCCGCATGGTGTCCAGGCTGACCTTGATCTTCTCGTCGATGTCGTGGTAGCCGGCCTGCAACAGTCGGGGCTGGTAGCCGGCTTCGAAGCGCTCGGAGTCGCTGCCGCCGGAGACCGGGGTGGCCAGGTGGAGGAACGGCTGGTGGTCGGCGACGAACGCCCCACGGCCGGGGACGATGTCGATGCGCCCCTCGTCCTGGAGGATGCGCATGCCCAGGCGCGCCGTGGCGCGGGAGACCCCGAGGTCGTCGGCGAGGTCCTCCTCGCCGGGTAGTCGCTCGCCCGGCTCGTAGTCGCCTCTGGCGAGGGCCTCGCGCAGGTGGTCGGCGACCAGCGTCTTCTTCGGTGTGCTCATGCGATGCATCAGTCCCGGTGGTAGGCGTTGAGGTCGCCGTGCTCGTACTGGTAGCGAATGCTGTTCCCCGCGTACACAGTGTGCACCAACCGGATGGGACGGTCCTCGGAGTAGTCGGTGCGGTGGACCTCCAGGACCGGCACCCCGGGGGTGAGCTCCAGTTGGCTCGCCTCTTGGGGCGTGGGCATCCGGGTCTCCAGTTCGTCCACGTAGCCGACCTGGCGGTGGCCGTGGTCCATGAGGACCTCCAGGGCGCTCTCCACGTCCTCGGGCAGCATGAGCGGGGTGCCCTCGACCAGGTCCATGGGATAGAACGCGGAGCTGACGGAACCGGATCGGTCTCCGGCGAAGCGGTGCAGGTGTCGGACGACCGTCATGGTGCCCTCCGGGACGCGCAGCCGTGGGGCGATGTCGGAGTTGGCGCTGAGGAGTTGGAGTTCCTCCAGGGTCAGCCCGGCGAGGTTGGGTTCGTTGAACCCGCCGGGGCCGCCACGACTGCGGGTGGCGTAGAAGATCTCGGGGACCACGTCCTGCACGTAATGGCCGCGCCCGGGTCTGCTCACGATGAGGCCCTGGTTGCGCAGCATGCCCAGGGCCAGACGGATGGTGTTGCGGGAGGCCTCGAAGCGCTCCTCCATCTGCTTCTCGGAGGGCAGTTGACCCCCCTGCGGGAGGCTTCCCTCCTGGATCTCCCTGCGCAGAGTTCGAGCGATCTGTCGATATCGGCTTTCTGCCCGCATAAGTCCGCCCTCATAGGGGTAAAAGACCAACAACTCAACCTGTACCAACAAGCTGAGAGCTACACCAGCCGAACAAGTTCAACCAGTTCCGTTGAACCCATATTAGTTGAAGGCCACCCGGAGTACACAGTGGATCCCTCTCTCGGTCACTCGGCCGAGAAAACCCGGGGGACGACCCACTCCCCACCGATCCCACACAGAACAACAGCACCGAACAGCAAGAGGGAAGCCTTCACACCTTGAGATCACAGCCAACGCCCCCTCGGTTCACAGGGGGGCCGACCGGATAGCAGAAAAGACTCTCCACACCCCTTAGGAGAACCGCAATGGAGAACACGTTCATCGCTTTGACCTTCGTCGGCCTGATCCTCCTCGGCCTCGCGGTCGGCTTCTTCCTGGCCGTCTCCATCGGCATCCGCCGTCAGGACAGCCGAGGCAGCTACCGCTCGCTGCGAGACGACGACAACGACAGCGCCCTGTCCCACACCAGCCGTTTCGTCTGCGGCCTGCACTTCCGCGACGACGAGACCACCGACGACACCGCGCCCCTTCCCACCCAGGACCGCACGCCCACCGCGGCCTGAGGAGAAGAACCCCGGCGGTGATCCTCCCAGGGTCCAGGACTCCGGCTCGGAGTCATCCCCCCACGACCGCGCTCACGACCCGCCCCGACCACGTGGGTCGCGATGACGGCCGCGAGGCCGAAGTACGCCGCGACGGGCCCGGCAACGACGCCGGGGAACCCGCGCGGCAGCGCCGCGCGGGCCCCGAGAGGGATCAGCCCTCCAACGCCTGCAACAGATCGGCGACCAGGTCATCCCCGGACTCGATGCCCACGGAGATCCGCACCAGATCCGCCGGTACCTCCAGCGGTGAACCCGCCGTCGAGGCGTGGGTCATCCGCCCCGGGTGCTCGATGAGGGACTCGACCCCGCCCAGGGACTCCCCGAGCGTGAAGACCTTGGTCCGCTCACACAGCTCCAGTGCCGCCTTCTCCCCATCGCGCAGAGCGAAGGAGACCATCCCACCGAAGGAACGCATCTGCCGCTCGGCGATCTTGTGCCCCGGGTGCGACTCCAACCCCGGGTAGTACACACGTCGCACCGCGGGGTGGCCCTCCAGGGCGGCCACGACGCGCTCGGCGTTCTCGCTGTGGCGGTCCATCCGCACCCCGAGGGTCTTGGCACCGCGCAGGGTCAGCCAGGAGTCGAAGGGGCCCGGAATAGCTCCCATGGTGTTCTGGTGGAAGGCCAGCCGCTCGCCCAACTCGGCGTCGGCGACGACCAGCGCTCCACCGACCACGTCGGAGTGGCCACCGACGTACTTGGTGGTGGAGTGCACGACCACATCCGCGCCCAGCGTGATCGGCCGCTGCAGGTAGGGCGAGGCGAACGTGTTGTCCACGACGTACAGGGCGCCACCGTCGTGCGCGACCTGGGCGACCGACTCGATGTCGGTGATGCCCAACAGCGGATTGGTGGGCGTCTCGGTCCACACGACCTTGGTGTTGGGGCGCATGGCGTCCCGCACCGCGTCGACGTCGGTCTGATCGACCGCGTCCCAGCTGACACCCCAGCGCTCGACCACCTTGGAGATCAGCCGGAAGGTGCCCCCGTAGGCGTCGCCGGGGATGATGACGTGGTCGCCCGGGGAGAGGACCGTGCGCAGCAGGGTGTCCTCGGCGGCCATGCCGGAGGCGAAGGCGAGCCCGCGCGATCCGGCCTCCAGGGCGGCGAGGCACTCCTCCAGCGCGGTGCGCGTGGGGTTGGCGGTGCGGGAGTACTCGTATCCCTGCCGCATCCCGCCGACGCCGTCCTGGGCGTAGGTACTCGTCTGGTAGATCGGCACCACCACGGCGCCGGTGCCGGCGTCCGGCTCCTGCCCCGCGTGGATGGCCAGCGTTTCAAACCCATCGAACTTCATGGGGCCAACAATAGTGCCCAGGATCCACACGGGACCCGCTGTCAACTGGGAGGTCTCATACTCCGGACGGGCGGGACGGTCAGGCCGGCGGGAAACGGGTGGGCGAGCCCGGTTCCGGTGGTTCGGCGGGAGCCTCGGGCGGCAGACCGGTCACCGGGGTGGGCACGCGGGTGGGCGTCCCGGTGCCGCGCAGCGGCGGGTCCCAGCCCAGCTCGGGATCGTGGGCGCGCACGACCTTGCCCGGGATCCCGGCGATGACGGCGTGGTCGGGGTAGGTGCCGGGGCGTACCACCGTGCCGGCGGCGACCACCGAGTTCTGCCCCAGGTGCACGCCGGGCAGGATCACGGAGTTGGCGCCCAGCCAGCTCCCGGCGCCGATGCTCACCGGGTCGTCCACCGGCCACTGCAGGCCGACGGGGATGTCGGTGTTGGCGTAGGAGTGGTTCTGGTCGGTGATGTAGACGTAGGGCCCGGTGTAGACGTGGTCACCGATGTCGACGGACCGGTGGGCGACCACGTGCGAGCCGCGGCCGATCGCGCACCCTGACCCGATGCGCACGACGGAGCCCTCGCCGAGGTCGTAGTCGGGGCCCATCCCCGCGGCCAGGGTGATGTCGCCGCCCAGGACGGTGTGCACCCCGATCTCGATCCAGGGTTCGCCGTACAGGGTGGCGATGGGAAAGGCGATGGCCGAACCACTGCCGAAGCGGGCGAACCTACGGCCGGCCTTCGACTCCGCACGGATCTCACCGTGGGTGCGTGCGTACGACCAGACGGAACGGATGATCCAGTTGAGGAGCCGGGACACGGGTGCACCTACTTATTACCGGCCAGTAAATACCAATGCGACGAACATTAGCAGTGTCCGAGTATGCGGCACCCTGTCCGGTACGTGAAAACCGGGCCCCGAACAACGTTCGAGACCCGGTGCGCGAAGGCCGCTACCTTCAGCCGGAAAGGTGCGCCAGCAGGTCCTGACGGGTGAGAATCCCCACCGGCTTGCCGTCGCGCAGCACCACCAGGGCGCCCGACCTGCGCAGCAGACGCACACAGTCGCTCACCGGGGTTCCGGTGCCCACCGTGGACAGCGGCTTGGCCATGTGGGTCTCCACCAGGTCGTCCAGGTCCGCGCGGCCGTCGAAGAGGGCGTCCAGCAGGTCGCGCTCGGCGATGGAACCCACGACCTCGGCCGCCATGACCGGCGGCTCCTCCTTCATCACCGGCAGCTGGGAGACGCCGTACTCGCGCATGATCGCCACGGCGGTGCCAACGGTCTCGTCCGGGTGGCTGTGCACGAAGTCGGGCATCTCGCCCTCCTTGTCGCCCAGCACCTTGCCCGCGGTGGCCTCCTCGGTCTCGGCCGACAGGAAGCCGTAGTCGGACATCCACTCGTCGTTGAAGATCTTGCCGAGGTAGCCGCGGCCGCCGTCCGGCAGCAGCACGACGATGACGTCGTCCGGCCCGGCCGTCTCGGCCACACGCAGCGCCGCCTCCACCGCCAGACCGCAGGAGCCGCCCACCAGCAGGCCCTCCTCCTTGGCCAGGCGACGGGTCATCAGGAACGAGTCCTTGTCGCTGACCGCCACGATGTCATCGCAGATCGCCGTGTCGTAGGTGCCGGGCCAGATGTCCTCGCCCACGCCCTCGACCAGGTAGGGGCGACCGCTTCCGCCCGAGTAGACCGAACCCTCGGGGTCGGCTCCCACGACCTGCACGCGCCCCTCGGAGGCCTCCTTGAGGTAGCGACCGGTGCCGCTGATGGTTCCACCGGTGCCGATGCCCGCCACGAAGTGCGTGATGCGGCCCTCGGTCTGGTCCCAGATCTCCGGGCCCGTGGAGTGGTAGTGCGAATCGGGGTTGTTCTGGTTCTCGTACTGGTTGGGCTTCCAGGCGTTGGGGATCTCCTGGGCCAGCCGGTCCGAGACCGAGTAGTAGGACTCGGGGTGCTCCGGCGCGACCGTGGTCGGGCAGACCACGACCTCGGCACCGTAGGCCCGCAGCACCGACAGCTTGTCCGGGCCGACCTTGTCCGGGCAGACGAAGACGCAGCGGTAGCCCTTCTCCTGGGCGACCATCGCCAGACCGATGCCGGTGTTGCCCGAGGTGGGCTCCACGATCGTGCCGCCCGGCTTGAGCGCGCCGCTCTTCTCGGCGGCCTCGACCATGCGCAGCGCGATGCGGTCCTTGACCGACCCGCCCGGGTTGAAGTACTCGACCTTCGCCAGGATCGTCGGGGCCAGTCCCTCGGTGACCTTCCGCAGACGAACCAACGGGGTGTCCCCGACCAGGTCGATGAGTGAGTCGTGTACCCGCAACTTCGCTCCTTCGCATAGTGGCGACCGGGTCTTCGGCCCGCCTGTCTCGCATCCCCGGTGACACCCGAGGCCGGTGGGGACCGTTCCGGTCTCCCCCACCCTGAACTCTAGGGCGTGTTCTCGGGGGTTCGTTCCGCCTCACCTGGCGCGAAGCACCGAACCGACCGGCCCCACCCTCGCGAACGTATCGAGCAGGTGTCCCGAAGGCGCGACTTGTGTGCCGCCAAGGTACGTGACCACCGGGTTCCCCGCCGGTAACGTCGGTGGACGACCGGCTCGCCGGTGCCTGAGGCGGGTCCTACTCACCGGGGGTGACCTCCGCATGCTGCGAGCCACGCGAGCCCGACGCATCGCCGCCGCCACCGCCTTCGGTGGAGGCGGCCTCACGCTCGTGGGCGGGGGCACGCTGGCCCTGCTCTACCTCCAGGCCAGGCTGGCCAAGAACGCCATCGGCGTGACCGAGTGGAAGCGGCCCCGCGCCGACGGCACCTACGGCGACGGGGACGGACCGCCACTGCGGCTGTTGATGATCGGCGACTCCACCGCCGCCGGGTTCGCCGTGGAGGAGGCGGGTGAGACACCCGGCGTGATGCTGGCCGCGGGGATCGCCGCGGCCTCCGATCGTCCGGTGCGGCTGCGCTGCACGGCCAAGCCGGGCGCCACCTCGGCCGACCTCGGCCGCCAACTCGAACGGGCCGGGGCGCGCGTGCCCGACCGGCGCTTCGACGTGGCGGTGGTCTTCATCGGCGCCAACGACGTGATCCGCCGGGTACGGCCCAACGACGCGGTGGCGGCGCTGCGCGACGTCACCCGGGAGCTGATGGGGCTGGGCACACCGGTGGTGGTGGCGACCTGCCCGGACCTGGGAACGGTGCGCCCCATCGGCTGGCCACTGCGGTCGGTGGCCAGGCGGGCCTCGCGCCAACTGGCGGCCGCCCAGACGATCGCGGTCACCGAGGTCGGCGGGCGCACCGTCTCACTGAGCGACATCCTCGGCGAGGATTTTCGGACGGACCCTGGTTCCATGTTCGGACCAGACCGTTTTCATCCGTCGGCTCGCGGGTACGCCCAGGCCGCGTTCGTCGTTCTTCCGTCCGCGTGCGCCGCCCTGGGACTGCTGCCCGAACTCGACGAGGACGAACGCACCCGTGGCGTCCTGCCGGTCGAACGCGCGGCCGTGGTCGCCTCCGAGACCCCGGGAACCGAGGTCACGCGGGCCGATGGCCCCGAACCGAGTGGTTCGCGCTCCGGGTGGTCGGCCCTCATCCGCGGCCCGTTCCGCCTCCGGGACACGCCCCGGGAACACGGTCGAGGGCCCGATCCGAAGGACTCGGGAACGAGGACCCCGGATGGCGCGCGGGAACGCCCGACGGGTTAACTGGTCAGTAATAACGTGCCCACGACAAGGACGAGGAACATGCCCGAAGCAGTCATCGTCGCCACCGCGCGCTCCCCGATCGGCCGGGCCTTCAAGGGCTCCCTGAAGGACATGCGTCCGGACGACCTCACCACCCAGATCATCGGCGCGGCCCTGGCCAAGGTCCCCGAGCTCGACCCCGAGAGCATCGACGACCTCATGCTCGGCTGTGGTCTGCCCGGTGGTGACCAGGGCTTCAACATGGCCCGCATCGTGGCCGTGCAGCTGGGCCTGGACAGCGTTCCGGGTACCACCATCACCCGTTACTGTTCCTCCTCGTTGCAGACCACCCGGATGGCCTACCACGCCATCAAGGCCGGTGAGGGCGACGTCTTCATCTCCGCCGGTGTGGAGACCGTCAGCCGTTTCGTCAACGGCAGCAGCGACAACCCGCAGAACGAGAACCCGCTCTTCGCGGACGCCAAGGCCCGCACCGAGAAGCGCAAGGAGGGCGGCCAGGGCGACTGGACCGACCCGCGCGAGTCCGGCCTCCTGCCCGACGCCTACATCGAGATGGGCCAGACCGCGGAGAACGTCGCCGAGCTCACCGGCGTCTCCCGTCAGCGCCAGGACGAGTTCGCCGTCCGTTCGCAGAACCTCGCCGAGAAGTCCCTCGACAACGGCTTCTGGGAGCGGGAGATCACCCCGGTGACCCTGCCCGACGGCACGGTCGTCAGCACCGACGACGGCATCCGACGCGGCACCACCTACGAGAAGGTCTCGCAGCTCAAGCCGGTCTTCCGCCCCGACGGCAGCGTCACCGCCGGTAACGCCTGCCCGCTCAACGACGGCGCCTCCGCCCTCGTCATCATGAGCGACACCAAGGCCAAGCAGCTGGGTCTGACCCCGCTGGCCCGGATCGTCTCCACCGGCGTGACCGGTCTGAGCCCCGAGATCATGGGCCTGGGCCCGGTCGAGGCCTCCAAGCAGGCCCTGGCCCGCGCCAACATGGCGATCGGTGACATCGACCTGGTCGAGATCAACGAGGCCTTCGCCGCCCAGGTGCTGCCCTCCGCCGACCGGCTGGGCATCGACATCGACTCCCGGCTCAACGTCAACGGCGGCGCCATCGCCGTGGGCCACCCGTTCGGCAGCACCGGCGCGCGCATCACCGGCACGCTGATCAACGGTCTGCGATTCCACGACAAGACGTTCGGTCTGGAGACCATGTGCGTCGGCGGCGGCCAGGGCATGGCGGCCGTCTTCGAGCGCCTCAGCTGATCCGCGAAGCGTTCTCGGGGCCCCGGACCGGATCGGTCCGGGGCCCTTCGCGTCGCCCGGCCCGACGAAAGCATGCGAAAAGGTCGAAGTTCCCTCCGGGTTCGGCCGTATAGCACCTCTGGGAGAACGTTCCCGCTCCGGCAAGGTAAAAGCCGGCGACCAGGTCTTGTCCGAACCGTGAACCTGATGCATGGTCGCAGGTAAGTGCCACACGCCCAACGCACTGCGGAGGTGCCTATGTCGGTTGCCCACTCGCCGGAGATCCACGCAAAGCTCATCGAACGCATCCCGGTCGTGACAGGCCGAGGACTCCACGAGTGGTTCGACTCGCTCGACAAGGGACCGGGCCTGCTGCGCCCCTTGGACCGGTCACACTGGCTCGCCGACGAGTACGACCTCACCCACGGCTACGCCCAGGCCATCGTCACCGAGTACGACCGACGCCGAAGGAACCGGACCATCCCGGCACCGCGCCGCGAGGGTTCCTGACCCAGGGAACGGCGAACGAGAAAGGGCCGCCCCGAAGCGTCTTCGGGGCGGCCCATCCGTGCGGGACGATCGAGCGCTACTCGGCGAACATCGTCTTGATGATCCAGAGCAGACGCAGGATCTCGATGTACAGCCAGACCAGGGAGACGGTCAGACCGAAGGCGAACTGCCAGGCGAACTTGTTCGGAATGCCGGCGGCGACGCCCTCCTCGATGCCACGGAACTCGATGGCCAGGGTCAGGGCGGCCAGCACGACGAACACGATGCCCACGCCCAGGCCCAGCCAGGTGGGGCCACGCAGGCCCATGCCACCGGCGATGAAGAAGCTGAGCACGAAGTTGACCAGCATCAGCGCCGCCGCGCCCATGACGGCGTAGGAGACGGCCTTGACGAAGCCGTCGGTCACCTTGATGATCCGGAACTTGTACAGCGCCAGCATCACGGCGAAGACCGCGACCGTGCCGATCACGGCCTGGGAGACCAGTGAGGTGCCCGCGGACGGGTCGTTGAGGGTGACCGAGAGGGTCGCGCCGAGGAAGGCGGACAGGCCACCGACCAGCAGACCCTCCAGAGCCGCGTAGCTCAGGATCGCGACCGGGTTGGTGATCTGCTTGAACGCGATCACCAGGCCCAGCACGAGGCCACCGAGCATGCCCACGAACATGAGCGCCATGCCCAGGCCCGTGTTGCTCATGAAGAGGAAGTAGTTGATGACGCCGAACAGCGCGACCGCGCCCAGGGTCATACCCGTGCGCACGACCACGTCGTCGATGGTCATCGGCTGGTCGGCGGCCGCCTGCTGCGGGTAACCCTGCTGGGGATAGCCCTGCTGCGGGTGACCGGGCTGACCGTAGCCCTGCTGGGGGTAACCCTGCTGCGGGTACGGCTGTCCGTACCCCGGCTGGCCATAGCCCTGCTGCCCGTAGCCCTGGCCGGGCCCGGACTGCTGTTGTAGCGCCCGCTTGAGGACGGGGTTGGAACTGCGCATCCGCATGTCTAGTAAAGGCCTTTCACGCGTGGATTGCTGCCCACAAAGTAACGTACGGGCCTCTGTCCGGGTTCCGAGAGAAGGTCACCGTTGGGAAACGGCGACGGCCCGCGCCGTCGGGGAACGGGGCGGGCCGTCGACACGAGCGCGTGCTCGGCGGTCGCTCAACCGCGCGTGATCAACGACCGTGCGAAGAAGAGCATGTTGGCGGGACGCTCCGCCAGACGACGCATGTAGTAGCCGTACCACTCGTCGCCGTAGGGCACGTACACGCGCATGCGCTTGCCCTCGGCGGCCAGGCGCACCTGTTCGGCGTCCCGGATGCCGTACAGCATCTGGTACTCGTAGTCGTCCGCGCCACGGCCGTTGGTGGCGGCCAGCTCTCCGGCGATGGCGATCATCCGCGGGTCGTGCGAGGCCACCATCGGGTAGCCCTCGCCCTCCATGAGGACGCGCAGGGCCCGCACGTACGCCTTGTCGACCTCCCGCTTGTCCCGGTAGGCCACGGACTCGGGCTCGTCGTAGGCGCCCTTGCACAGACGCACCCGGGAACCGGCGCCGCTGAGGTCCTGGCAGTCGGCCACGGTGCGACGCAGGTAGGCCTGGAGCACCGCGCCCACGAACGGGAAGTCCTCGCGCAGTTCGCGCAGGAGACCCAACGTGGAGTCGACCGTGGTGTGGTCCTCCATGTCGAGGGTGACCGTGGTGCCGATCGCCTTCGCGGCCTCCGCGATCTTGCGCGCGTTCTCCAACGCGATCTTCTCGCCGTCCGCGTTCAGGAACTGACCGACGGCCGACAGCTTGACCGAGACCTCGGCGCGGTCGCCCAGTCCGGCCTCGCCCAGGGCGGCGAGCAGGTCCTGGTAGGCGTTGACCGTGGCGGTGGCCTGGGACAGGTCGGTGGTGTCCTCACCGAGGAAGTCCAGGGTGACGTAGCGGTCCTCGGCCAACTCGTGGACGGCCGGCAGGGCCTCTTCCCGGGTGGATCCCGCGACGAAGCGGGTGACCATGGCCCGGGTCATGGGCGTGCGCTCGACGAGCTTGCGGCAGGTCGCGGACCTGGCGGCGAGCAGCAGGGGTTTACGAAGCATGGTGACCTCGAAGAAGACGTGCGCGAACCGGTCGCGGTCGGCGCGGACGGAGCACGGCCGGTCGACCCGGCCGCACCGATGGGTTCCTCGGGGGGCGTGGATGTGGCGCGCACCTCCTCAGGACGGAGGAGGAGGTACGCGCCCGGGGCACTACCCCTGGTGGGGGTAGGAGGAGATCGTCGGCGCGACGAACGTCTCCTTGATGGCGCGCGGGCTGGCCCAACGGGACAGGTTCTGCGCCGAACCCGCCTTGTCGTTGGTGCCGGAGGCGCGACCGCCACCGAAGGGCTGCTGACCGACGATGGAGCCGGTCGGGCGGTCGTTGATGTAGAAGTTGCCGGCGGTGAAGCGCAGGGCCTCGGTCGCCTTGGCCACGGCCGCCCGGTCGGTGGCCAGGATGGCGCCGGTCAGGGCGTAGGCCGAGCCCTCGTCGACGACCTTGAGGATCGCGTCGAAGTCGTCGTCCTCGTAGACGTGGACGGCGACGACCGGACCGAAGTACTCGGTGCGGAAGACGTCGTTGCTCGGGTCGGTGCCCTCGATGATGGTCGGGCGCACGAAGTAGCCGACCGAGTCGTCGGCGGTGCCGCCGGCGATGATGTTCAGGGTCGGGTCGGACTTGGCGTCCTCCATGACCTTGGCCAGCTTGTCGAAGGAGCGACGGTCGATGACGGCGCCCATGAAGTTCGACAGGTCGGTGACGTCGCCCATGGTCAGGGCCTCGGTCTCGGCGACCAGGTCGTCGCGCATCTTCTCCCACACCGAACGCGCGACGAAGGCGCGCGAGGCGGCGGAGCACTTCTGGCCCTGGTACTCGAACGCGCCGCGGACGATGGCGGTGCGCAGCACCTCCGGGTCGGCGGAGGAGTGGGCGACGATGAAGTCCTTGCCACCGGTCTCGCCCACGATGCGCGGGTAGGAGCGGTAGTTGGAGATGTTCTCGCCGACGCTCTTCCACAGGTGCTGGAAGGTCTTGGTGGACCCGGTGAAGTGCACACCGGCCAGTTCGGGGTCGTTGAGGGCGACGTCGGAGACGGCCAGACCGTCACCGGTGACCATGTTGATGACGCCCGGGGGCATACCGGCCTCCTCCAGGAGGCGCATGGTCAGCTCGGCGGCGAACTGCTGGGTCGGGGACGGCTTCCACACGACCACGTTGCCCATCAGGGCCGGGGCGGTGGGCAGGTTGCCGGCGATGGCGGTGAAGTTGAAGGGGGTGATCGCGTAGACGAACCCCTCCAGCGGACGCTGCTCCATCCGGTTCCACACGCCCTTGACGCTCAGCGGCTGCTGCTCGATGAGCCCGCGGGCGTAGGAGACGTTGAAGCGCCAGAAGTCGATGAGCTCACAGGCCGCGTCGATCTCCGCCTGCTGGGCGGTCTTCGACTGACCGAGCATGGTGGCGGCGTTGATCGTGGCACGCCAGGGGCCGGCGAGCAGCTCGGCGGCGCGCAGGATGATGGCGGCGCGGTCGTCGAAGGACATCGCGCGCCAGGCGGGGGCCGCGGCCTTCGCGGCGGCGATGGCGTCGCGGGCGTCATCCTGGGTGGCGTTGCGCATCGTGCCCAGGACCGACGCGTGCTTGTGCGGCTGAACGGCGTCGATGGGCTCGCCACCGCCCATGCGGCTCTCACCGTTGATGCGCATCGGAAGGTCGATGCTCTCGCGGCCGAGCTCCGCGAGCCTGGCTTCGAGCTCGACGCGCTCGGGGCTACCCGGAGCGTAGGAGAGAACGGGTTCGTTGACCGGCAGCGGGACGTTGGTCACGGCGTCCATGGGGCACCTCCCTGGAAAGAATGTCCCTGAACGAGCAGGGTTGGGCTGATTCAACGGTCTCAGAGCGTGGACATCCCTACCTTGTGGGCCGGGCCACTCTTTGCCGGACTTATTTGTCCGCTAGAACAAACAGGGATACTTTCGCATGCGACTTCGCCACAGCCGGGAAGCCGTGGCCCCAGTAGTGCCATACCCCGGAAACCCTTGGGAAGGAACCACGTCATGCCTGTTCAGGATGGTCAAGATGGGGAAGTCGAAGAGGGCGTCGCACTGCGCGCGCTGTTACTCGCCCTCGGCGACCCGGTGGTCGACGTGGCCGCAGCCCCCCACGGACTTGATGTTCAGGTGGACAAGGTCGTCATCCTTGACCCCGAGGATCGCGTGGAGGCACGGGAGGGCGACCTCGTGCTGTTGATCGGGGTGCGCGGTTCCCGGGCACGGAGCATGGTGCGCACGCTCGCCGAGCAGGGAGCGACGGCGGTCGCGGTCAAGACCGGTGTCCACGCACAGCCACAGGAGGTGTTGCCTCCGCCGACCGAGCAAAGGTCGGGGCGCGTCCAGCGCTCGGTGGAGGAGGCGCTGGCCCTGCGGACCGAAGCCCAGGAGGCCGGGATCGCGTTGTTGACGGTGCGACCCGAGGTGCGGTGGGACCAGTTGCAGTCGGTGTGCCAGCACATCGTGGACGACGCCCGGGTGACCGCCACCGAGGACCTGTCGGAGGCGGGCGGCGACCTGTTCTCCATGGCGCAGACCATCGCGCACCTCACCGGCGGGTTGGTGAGCATCGAGGACGCCGCGAGCCGGGTGCTGGCCTACTCCAGCGGCGCCGAGGTGGACGAGTTGCGCCGACTGTCGGTGCTCGGCCGGCAGGGACCCGAGTCGTACCTGGCGCTGCTGCGCGAATGGGGCGTGT
Source organism: Nocardiopsis sp. NPDC006832 (assembly GCF_040635885.1). NCBI lineage: Bacteria > Bacillati > Actinomycetota > Actinomycetes > Streptosporangiales > Nocardiopsidaceae > Nocardiopsis > Nocardiopsis sp. NPDC006832. The sequence goes on from NZ_JBEYLC010000021.1 coordinate 63,273, forward strand.
TCGCCAAACTGCGCTCGGGCGAGGAGGTCGTGCGCGTCGACGAGCACCCCGAACTGGGCATCCGCCGCCGGCTGGCGGTGGGCATCCACGCGGGGCGTCGACCGTTGGGCTCGATCTGGGTGCAGGAGGGGTCCGAACCCCTGGCCGCGCACGCGGAGGAGGCGCTCCTGGGCGCGGCCCGCACCACCGCGCTGCACATGATCCGCCAGCGCACCCAGGCCAGCGCGGGCCTGCGGCTGCGCGAGGACCTGTTGTCGAGCCTGTTGGAGGGACGCATCGACGCGAGCGCGTTGGCCGACACCGTCGAGGTGCACACCGACCGGGCGGCGCTGGTGATCGCGTTCTCACCGCGTCGAGGTTCGGAGTCCGAGGACGTCGAGGGCGGGACCGGCGAACGCGCCGACCGCCCCGAACGGGAGTTGCGTCGGCGCCGGCTCATCGACCTGGTGTCGGTGCACACCGCCGCCTACCGGCGCGGTTCCCTGACCACCGATCTGGACGGGCGGGTGTACGTCCTGCTCCCGGATCTGGCCCGCGGCCGTGAGGGGTGGCGCGGGGTGGAGCAGTCGGTGGTGGCTCTGGCCCGCAGGACGGTGGCGGCGGCGCGCGCGGCGCTCGGCGTTCGGGTACAGGCGGCGGTGGGTTCGCTGGTGGAACGGCTGGGCGACGTGCCCGAGTCGCGCGGCGAGGCCGACCGGGTCCTGGACGCCATGGAACGCGACCTGGACCGGGACGACGACTGGGAGGTGGCCACCATCTCCGACGTGCGCTCACAGGTGCTGATCAGCGAGACCCTGGCGCACCTTCGGGCGGATCCGTCACTGCGGGACCCGCGGGTGAGCCGGTTGATGGAGCACGACCGTGCCGGGGGCGCCGACCTGGTGCACTCGTTGCTGGCCTACCTGGAGGCGTTCGGGGACGCCCGTTCCGCCGCCGAGCGGTTGCACGTCCACCCCAACACGCTGCGCTACCGGGTGCGGCGCGCGGCCGCCGTCAGCGGCATCGACCTGGGTGATCCCGGCGAGCGGTTGTTCACCTGGCTCCAGCTGCTCATGGAGCGACACGACCTGGATGATCGCGCTCGAAAGTACCCTCGGTCGGACTCGAACCGACACTTGTGACCCTTTTAGGGGGCCTGCCTCTGCCATTGGGCTACGAGGGCGACACCATCATACCGGCCGGGCCGATTGCCCACTTTGGTTCTGCTTGGCCGGAAGGGGACAGAAAACGGCCGGGCTCCAGTGGAACCCGGCCGTTTTCTGTGTTCTCGTGACGCGCGTCAGCTCACTCGACGAAGTCGACCGTCCTCGACCTGCGGGCTGCTGGCCGCCTCGAAGGCCTGACGGGGCTCGGCCATCTCGGGAAGCGCGGCGAAGTCGCGCTTGAGGAAGAGGGAGAGCGTCCAGTCGGAGAGCACCCGCAGCTTGCGGTTGAAGGTCGGCACCGCGAGCAGGTGGTAGGCGCGGTGCGCGTACCAGGCGAGACGGCCGTTCAGCTTGATCTTGCCGAACAGCTGGGCGGCCCCCTTGTGCACGCCCAGACCGGCGACGGCCCCGAGGTTGTCGTGCTTGTAGGCCTTCAGATCGGTGCCGCGCAGGGTCGCGATGACGTTGCCGGCGAGCACCGGGGCCTGACGGACCGCGTTCTGGGCGTTGGGCGGGTAGTAGCCGCCCTTGCCGTCGGGCACCTGGGCGTTGTCGCCACCGGCGAAGACGTTGTCGGTGCCGTTCACGGTCAGGTACTCGGTGGTGTCGACGTGACCCTTGGGGCCCAGGGGCAGGTCACTGGCGGACACGACCGGGCTGGGCTTGACGCCCGCGGTCCACACCAGGGTGCCGGCGTCGAACTCGGTGCCGTCGCTGAGCTTGATGTGCTGGTCGGCGGCCGACTCCAGGAACGTGCTGAGACGCACGTCGATGTCGCGGCGACGGAGCTGGTTGAGGGCCTTCGCACCGACCTCGGGGCCGACCTCGGGCAGGATCTTGTCCGCGGCCTCGATGAGGTAGAAGTTCACCTCGTCCTGCTCGATCGAGGGGTGCACGCGAACGGCGTCGCGGACCATGTCCTCCAGCTCGGCGATGGCCTCGGCACCGGCGAAACCGCCACCGACGAAGACGAAGTTGAGCGCCTTGGCGCGCACGTCCTTGTCGTCGGTGGAGTCGGCGATGGCGAGCTGGTTGAGGACGTGGTTGCGCAGGTAGGCGGCCTCTTCGACGGTCTTGATGCCGATGCCCCACTCCGCGAGCCCGGGGATGGGCAGCGTGCGGGAGACGGCACCGGCGGCCATGACCAGGTGATCGTAGGCCATCGTCTGGGGTTCACCGACGTTGGGCTCGTAGCGGACCGTGTTCTGGGCGCTGTCGATGCGCACGACGCGACCACTGAGGACGCGGACACGGTCGAAGACCTTGCGCAGCGGCACCACGACGTTGCGCGGGGAGATGCTGCCGGCGGCCGTCTCGGGCAGGAAGGGCTGGTAGGTCATGTAGGAGTTGGGGTCGATGACGGTGATGCGCGCCTCACCGGCCCCCAACTTCTTCTCCAGCCGCCTCGCGGTGTACATCCCGAGGTAACCGCCCCCGACGATGAGGATGTGCGGGATCTCCGCCTCGTCCCCGCCGCCGTGTACCAGCCGGTAGTTCCTGCTCTCGGTCATCGCATTTCCGCCCTAACGGTTATTCCTGTGGCGCCCTTGCCTCAAGGGCCGCAAAGCCTGTCACGGTCTTCGGTTCCCCGACCAAGTGCGATCGGGCCGACCTCCGAGTCGTGATCTCCTACCTTCGCCTCTTGCGGAGGCCGCTTGTGCATTCTTTCACAAGCAGCCATCCGCAGGAAGGTTCACATCCGCCTACCTTCAGACCACCCCACGGCATATGCGAGAGACGTCTTCGCAGGTCAGATGGGTTGTGAATGCATTCACAAGAGGACTACGGGTGACACGTCTCACCCAAGGTCCCGGGGCGCACCTCCCGGAAGTCCCTCCGGATTCGCCCGAAGTTCCCTTTCCAGGAGGTCACGCCTCGATGTATCGGCCCTGACGACCGGTCTCCCCGTGTGGGGTCCGGGTCAGGCCCCCTCCCCCGCCGCGATGAGGCTCCAGGCCACACCGTCCAGGATGTCGTGCTCGCTCGCGGTGAAGTGATCGGCGCCCGTACGCGCCAGCACGCGGGACAGCACCAGGGCGCCCGCCCCGATGACGTCGACGCGACCGGGGTGCATGACCCCGATCTCCGCGCGCCGGGAGTGCGTGGAACGCAGCAGATCACCGGTGATGCGCTCCAGGTCGGCCGTGGAGACCCGGGTGTGGTGGATACGCTCGGAGTCGTACTCGGGAAGGTCCAGGGAGATCCCGGCCACCGTCGTCGCGGTCCCGGCCACGCACACCACCGAGCCGGCCTCGCCCAGCGGGACGACCTTCTCCACCTCGTCCAGGGCGACCTCGATGTCGGCCGTGGCCGCCTGGATCTGTTCGTCGGTCGGCGGGTCCGAACTCAGGTGGCGCTCGCTCATGCGCACGCAACCGATGTTCACCGACAGGGACTCCCGAACCAGTTCGTCGTCCTCGCCCAGGCCGCCCAACACGAACTCGGTGGAGCCGCCGCCGATGTCGACGACCAGGAAGGGCGGGGCGAAGTCCCCGTCACTCCCCCCGTCGGCCGCCTCGGCGTCCAGCTCGGCCGTGGCCCCGACGAAGGACAGTTCGGCCTCCTCCAGTCCGGTGACCACCTCGGGCTCCACCCCGATGATCTCGCGGACCCCGTCCACGAACACCTGACGGTTGCTCGCGTCCCGGGTGGCGCTGGTGGCGACCATACGCACCGTGTCCGGGCCCGGCTCGATACCGTGCGCCTCGATCGCCTCGGCGTACCCGCGCAGCGCGTCGAAGGTGCGCTCCAGCGCCTCCTCGGAGAACGCGCCGGTCTCGTCCACGCCCTCACCCAGACGCACGATCTCCATGCGCCGGTCGGCGTCGACCACCTGGACCTCGTCACCGTCGAGGGAGACGACGTCGGCGATCAACAGCCTGATCGAATTGGTTCCGCAGTCGATCGCGGCGACACCGCTCATGAAGCGTCCGTCCCTTCAGCGCCCTCGGGGGCGTTCTCGTCCACGCACACACACGGGCCCCGGTCCCACCAGTCGGGGAGTTCGTCCAGCGCCTCGGCGCCGATGGGGTTGGCCCCCGGGGAGGCGAGCTCGTGCCCGACCAGGGCGTGCAGGCACTTGACCCGTGTGGGCATCCCACCGGTGCTCTGCATGCCCTCTGGCAGCGGCTCCACACCGTCCAGGCGGGCCTGTTCGGAACGATCGGCGATGTAGGACTCGTGGGCCTTGGTGTAGGCCTCCTGGAGGTCGGGCTCCTCACCCAAACGCTCCTGCATTCGGCGCATCGCGCCGTCGCCCTCCAACCGACCGATCGCCGAGGCGGCGCGCGGGCAGGTCAAGTAGTACAACGTCGGGAAGGGGGTGCCGTCTTCCAGGCGGGGGGCGGTCTTCACCACGTCGGGCAGGCCGCATGGGCAGCGGTGCGCGACGGCGCGGACCCCGCGAGGCGGGCGACCCAACTGGAGTTCGATCGCGGCGAGGTCGCGCTCGGAGGCGGGATCACCATCGGTATGCCCCGGAACGGGCTGATCTGCGGAAGTCATGACCCAACCAGCATAGGCGCAGCCGAGGCTGGTCAGAGCCCGTCGTCGGGCCGGTCGGCCTCCTCCACCGAGCGCCACAGCTCGGTGAACCAGGGGTCACGAGGCTCGGAGGGGTCGACCCTCTCCTCGTCCTCGGTCTCGGGACGGATGACGATGTAGGCGGTCTCGTCCGGGTACTGGTAGTGCAGGCGGGCGCGGGCCTCGCGCTCCACGTAGGCGTCCTCGTTCAACGCCTCTTCGCGCTCGCGCAGCTCCTCGACGTTGGTCTCCATGCGGGCCCGATCGTCCTGCAACTGGGCGATCTGAGCACGCTGCATGACGTACTCGCGGAGCGGATAGGCCAGGCTCAGCGCGATCACGATGACCACGAGGGCCAGGATCGCGGCCCGGCTGGTGAGCATGGGCCGCACCCGACGGGTGCGGCCCGCGCTCGTGGCCTTGGTGGCCTTGGCCTTCGTCGTGGCCTTGGCCGTCGTGCCCGCTCTGGTGGCAGCACCCTTCCGCGGCTTGTCGGTTTTGGCCGACTTCCGGGCCTTTGTGGGCTGCTGCTGCGTTTCGCGGGACACTGGGGCAGACTAGCCGCGCTCGGTGAACCTCGGGAAGGCCGACACGCCCGCGTACACGGCGGCGTCGTCGAGTTCCTCCTCGATGCGCAGCAGCTGGTTGTACTTGGCGACCCGCTCGCTGCGCGCCGGGGCACCGGTCTTGATCTGGCCGGCGTTGGTGGCCACCGCGATGTCGGCGATGGTGGTGTCCTCGGTCTCGCCGGAACGGTGGCTGATCATCGCCGTGTAACCGCTGCGCTGGGCGAGGGACACCGCGTCCAGGGTCTCGGTCAGGGTGCCGATCTGGTTGACCTTCACCAGCAGCGAGTTGGCGGTGTCGGCGTCGATGCCGCGCTGGAGCCGCTCGGGGTTCGTGACGAACAGGTCGTCGCCCACCAGCTGGACCTTGGCGCCGAGCCGCTCGGTGAGCTTCTTCCAGCCCTCCCAGTCCTCCTCGTCGAGGGGGTCCTCGATGGAGACCAGCGGGTAGGCGTCGACGAGCTCCGCGTAGTAGGTGGCCATCTCCTCGGAGGTTCGGGACTTGCCCTCGAAGGTGTACACACCATCGGAGAACAGTTCGCTGGCGGCCACGTCCAACGCCAGGGCGACGTCGGAACCGACCTTGTAGCCGGCCTTCTCGATCGCCTCGACGATGAGGTCCAGGGCGGCACGGTTGCTGTCCAGGTTCGGGGCGAAGCCACCCTCGTCACCGACACCGGTGCCCAGGCCATGGGCCTTGAGCACCGACTTCAGGGAGTGGTAGACCTCGGTGCCCCATCGCACGGCCTCGGAGAAGGTCGACGCGCCGATCGGAGCGACCATGAACTCCTGGATGTCGACGTTGCTGTCGGCGTGCGCACCACCGTTGAGGATGTTCATCATCGGCACGGGCAGCACGTGCGCGTTGGGACCGCCGATGTAGCGGTACAGCGGCAGGTCGGCCTCCTCGGCGGCGGCCCTGGCCACGGCCAGGGAGGTGCCCAGGATGGCGTTGGCGCCGATCCGGGACTTGTCCGGGGTGCCGTCCAGGTCGATGAGCGCACGGTCGATGGTGCGCTGTTCGTCCGGGGTGTGGCCGCGCAGCTCTTCGGCGATCTCGTCGTTGACCGCGGTGACGGCCTTGGTCACACCCTTACCGCCGTAGCGGTCGCCGCCGTCGCGCAGCTCGACCGCCTCGAACCGTCCGGTGGAGGCACCGCTGGGAACACCAGCGCGGGCAGTGATCCCGTCGTCGAGCAGAACCTCGACCTCGACTGTCGGGTTTCCCCGGGAGTCAAGGATCTCCCGCGCCTGTACTGACTCGATGGACGCCACGATCTCTCCGTCTCTTCGGTGTCTGGGCCAACTCTTTCCGACCCGGACACGAGACTAGCGACCCGGACCCCCATCGGTGGAGTCCCCCCGGCCACATTGGTCTAGTCCATATACGAGAGGCCGGCGTCCAGGGCGGCGAGCGCGATCTCCACGGCCGCCTCCCTGTGGCGTTCGGCGTCCCCGGGGGCCACCAGAACGGCGATGTCCTGGATTCCGCCGAGGGCGACCACCGCGCCCATACGCGCGGGCGTTTCCGGTTCCTCACCCACCAACGCCACGTCGAGCCCGCGCCGCCATTCGACGATCCGGTCCACCAGACCACTCTCCCCCAGCGACCCGAGGTCGTTGAGCAGGGCGAGCAAGAGGGTGCTGTGGCGCACACACAGGTCGAAGTGGTCGCCGAGGAGCGCCCGCGGGTCGACGCCGCCGCCGGAGTAGGCCCCGAGCAGTTCCTCGGCGTCGTCGAGCAGGGGCCGCACCATCGCCTGGAGGAGCTCGTCCTTGGATCGGTAGTGGTAGTAGAGCGCGGCCTTGGTGATGTCGAGTCGTTCGGCGATCTCCCGCAGGCTCGTCTTCTCGTAGCCCTTGCGACCGAACAACTCCAGGGCCACCGCCCTGATCTCGGTCTTCGTGTCGCTCCGCTCCCTGGGCACCCCGGCTCACTCCCGTCCCTCGTGATCGATCCGCCGAGTCTATCCCGAACCTGCCGCCCGGTAGGTTACTTGACGCACGGTAAGTGATCCGTTTAGCGTGGGGATTCCACGACACAAGGAGCTCTGACGGCCCCATGTCCGCCGTTCGAACAGTCCTCGTCTCCGGAGCGAGCATCGCCGGGCCCGCACTGGCCCACTGGCTCCACCACCACGGGATCAGCGTCACCGTCGTCGAGAAGGCCCCCGAGCCCCGGCCCGGCGGATACGCCATCGACCTGCGCGGCAAGGCCATCGACGTGGTCGAGCGCATGGGTCACCTGCCCGAGATCCGCTCCAAGGTCACCGAGATGAACCACCTCGCCCTGGTCGACGCGGACGGGCGCCGCCGCGTCGGTCTGCACACCGGGGTGATCTCCGACGAGGATCGCTCGTTGGAGATCCTGCGCGGCGACCTGGTGCGGATCCTGCACGAACCCACCACCGAGTACGCCGAATACCTCTACGACGACACCATCACCGGCATCGACCAGGACGACGACGGAGCCCACGTCACCTTCGCCGACGCGGCACCGCGCACCTTCGACCTGGTCGTCGGAGCCGACGGCCTGCACTCGAACACGCGCGGTCTCGTCTTCGGGGCGGAGGACCCCCTGGCCCGCTTCCTCGGCGCCTACATCAGCATCTTCACCATCCCCGACCACGTCGGGTTGGACCGGGAGGCCCTGCTGTACAACACACCCGGCAGGCTCGTCGGGATGTACCGGACCCCACGGGCCGAGGGGGCCAAGGCGATCCTGGGCATGCACGTACCCCGCCCGCTCGGGGTGGAGCGCCTCTCCCCCGCCGAACAGCGCGCGTTCCTGCGGAGCGTGCTCGCCGGCAACGGGTGGGAGAGCGACAGGATCCTGGACGCCATGGAGGACAGCGAGGACTTCTACTTCGACTCCATCACCCAGATCCGGATGGACCGCTGGTCGCGAGGCCGGGTCACCCTGCTGGGCGACGCCGGGTACTGCCCCTCTCCGCTGTCCGGCCAGGGAAGCACCCTCGCGGTGGTCGGCGCCTACGCCCTGGCCCAGGAACTGGGACGACACACCGACGTGGCTCGGGCCCTGGCCGCCTACGAGGACCGGATGCGTCCCTTCGTCGGCGCCAACCAGGACATCGCCGACAGCGGTATGCGCTTCCTCGCGCCCAAGACCCGCTTCGGCCTCGTGGCCCGGGACCTGGTCATGCGCGCGGCGCCGCTGATCAAGACCCTGGGAACGTTCACCGGGAAACTGGACCGGTCCTCGGAGGCCTTCGACCTGGACCCCGACCCCATCGGGTCCCAAAGGTGATGAACTCACGGTTCCGGGTGGTTCGAACTGACCCGCCCGGAACCGGCCCCGCTCCTTGAACCGGGAGTTCACCGGCTTATAGTTCGAACCGTGGCGGACCCTCAGAGCGCACCCGCGGACGGCACACTACGTCCGGTCCGCCGACGGCGGGCCGAACTCGGACTGCTCCTGATCGCCCTCACCGTCACCGCCGCCGGCCTGGCGTCGGCCTCCCTAGCGATCACCGGCGGGATCGACCCCGGCGTTTCCACCTACGTGACGGCCGTCGGCCTCGGAGCACTGGGCGTGCACGTCCTGCTGCGATTCATCGCCCCCTACGCCGACCCCGTCCTGCTCCCGGTGGCCACGACGCTGAGCGGGATCGGCCTGACCATGATCTGGGCGCTGCAGATGTCGCGCACCGGCGGGGAGGAGCACACCGAGGCCGACCGGCAACTGCTGTGGACCCTGATCGGGCTCGGGCTGTGCGCGGCCACCGTGGTGCTGGCCCGCAGGCCCCGAAGACTGGCCCAGTACACCTACCTGATCGCGTTGGGCGCGCTCGTCCTGCTCCTGTTGCCGCTGTCCCCGCTGGGGCACGAGGTGTTGGGTGCGCGCCGGTGGATCATGATCGGCCCGTTCACCATGCAGCCCTCGGAGTTCGCCAAAGTGCTGCTGGTGCTCTTCCTCGCCTCCTACCTGGGCAGACGGCGTGACGTCCTGGCCACGGCGACCCGCACCTTCCGGATTGGCGGGGTGAAGGTGTTCAGCGCCCCGCGCGCCCGCGACCTGGCGCCCATGGGTCTGGGCTGGGGCCTGGCGATCCTGCTGCTGGTGGGCACCAAGGACCTGGGCACCTCGCTGCTGCTGTTCGGGACGTTCCTGGCGGTGCTCTACGCCGCCACGGCCCGCAAGTCCTGGGTGCTCATCGGCCTGGTGGCCTTCGCGGGCGGCGCGTACGTGGCGTACCTGCTGTTCGGTCACGTGCAGAACCGGGTGCGGATCTGGCTGAACGCCTTCGACGTCGAGGTCTACAACTCGCCCGGCGGCAGCTTCCAGGTGGTGGAGGGCCTGATCGCCCTGGCCTACGGCGGGTTGCTCGGCACCGGTTTCCACGACGGGCAGGCCCAGGAGATCTTCGCCGCCGACAGCGACCTGATCCTGGTGTCGGTAGGCGAGAAGCTCGGGTTCACCGGCCTCATCGCCGTCCTGTTCCTGCTGTTCCTGTTCGCCCAGCGGGCGTTCCGCGTCGCCCTGGGCAGCCGCGACGTGTTCCTGAAGCTGACCGCGCTGGGCTGCGGATTCCTGACCGCGTTCGACGTGTTCATCGTTCTGGGCGGCGCCACCCGCATCATCCCGCTGACCGGCATGACCACACCGTTCCTGTCGGCGGGCGGGTCGGCGCTGATGGCCAACTGGGTCATCGTGGGCCTGTTGTCGGCCATCGGCGATACCGCCCGCCGGCCACAGGAGACGTTCAGCGCGGGGTTGGCTCCGAGCGACCCCTCCACCGAGGTGATCGACGTGCGTTCCCTACCGAAGGGGATGAGGCGGTCGGGAAGGTGACGCACGGGGACGTCGCACACCGGTGGGAGGGGTTCGAGGGTCCTTGAGGTTACTCCTCGGTCTTCGACCAGTAACCACGCCACTCCTCGACGCTCAACCCGCGCGGCTCACGACCGTCGGCGCGCGCCGCGTCCTCCGCGGCCCGGACCCGACCGTCGAACCGGCGGGCCGCCAGGCGCAGGTCCGTCTCCGGGTCCCGCCCCTGGTCCCGCTCGACCGCCACCGCCGCGAACAGCTCGCCGCCCTCGGCCCCGTCGTCGCCCACCAGATCGGCGGGGAAGCCGTTGCGCACCGCGCGCTTTTGCAGCTCGTGGGCGAGCAACACCGCCGGCTGGGCGAACGGCACCCCGTCCAGCACCGAGACCTCGCCGGAGCCTCCCCTCGCCTTGGCCTTCTCCGCGCGCTCGGCCGCCTTGATGGCCTCCCAGTTGGACCACACCTCGTCGGTGCCCGACACCTCCACACCACCGAACACGTGCGGGTGGCGGCGGGTCATCTTGTCGATGATGGCGTCGGCGACGTCGTCCACGGTGAACCTCGCCGGATCCCCCTCGGGCCGCTCGGCGCCGATCGCCGCGTGGAAGACCACCTGCAGCAGCACGTCACCGAGCTCCTCGCGCAACAGCGCGTGGTCGCCCTCCTCGATGGTCTCCAAGGTCTCGTAGGACTCCTGGATGAGGTATTTGGCCAGGGACTCGTGCGTCTGGGAGCCGTCCCACGGGCACTCCCGGCGCAACGTCTCCATCACCTCGACCAGGCGCAGCACCCGGTGTCCGGGGGCTCGGACGTCGTCTGTCATCTATTCCTCACTCATGTGCCGGTCCAGGGCCGGGATCCAACCGCCCTCGCGCAGGGCGTCCATCACCGCGGCCACGGACTCGGCCGGGTCGGAGTCCACGGTGTCGACCACCAGGTCGGCGTCGGTCGGCACCTCATAGGGGTCGGAGATCCCGGTGAACTCGGGGATCACCCCGGCGCGCGCCTGGGCGTACAGGCCCTTGCGGTCGCGCTCCTCGCACACCTCCAACGGGGTGGCCACGTGCACCAGGAAGAAGTCACCGAACTCCTCCACCATGGCACGAACCTCCGCCCGCCCGGCCTCGTAGGGAGCGATCGGCGCGCACACCGCGACCCCGCCATGGCGGGTGATCTCCGAGGCCACGTAACCGATCCGCCGGATGTTGAGCTCCCGGTCATGCCGGGAGAACGTCAACCCCTTGGACAGCATCCGGCGCACCACGTCTCCGTCGAGCAGGGTCACCGGACGCCCCGCCCGCCGGATTCCATCGGAAACCCCGCGGGCGATGGTGGACTTGCCCGACCCCGAAAGACCGGTGAACAACAGGGTGACACCGCGCTTGGTACGGGCCGGACGCAACCGGGCCAGCTCCGCGCCGACCCGAGCGGGGGTGAGCCACGCGGGCAGCTCACGCCCATGCGCCAGCTCCGACTCCACCTCGTCGTCGGAGGGCTCGGCGAGCGCCCGCGCCGGGTCCACGTGCGTGAACGGCTTCCACAACCCCTCCTCGGAGTCGTACCGCCACGGCTCGGGATCCAGAACCGTCAGCGGTGGACGCAACGCCATCACCCGCTCGACCTCCGGTCCGCGTCCACCCGACTCGGCCAGCATGTGGGTGGCGCCATAGGCGGCGGCCACGTGCGCGGCCAGGGCCGTGTCCCGTTCGTTCCAGTCGCCACCGACCGCTCCGGTGGCGCGCGCCCGCGAGCGGGGCAGGGTCACGACCACGAACGAGCTGCGCGGCGGCAACAGGGGTTCGGCGGCCAGCACCGCGGTAGCGAGCCCTTCCTCCTCCAGGGGGGCGTCGACCACCACGATCACCTCGGCCCGTTCACCATCGCGCGCCAACGCGTCGGCCTCGGCCCGGATCTGGTGCAGCGCCCGATGGTGCAACGGACGGTCGGTGACCACCGCGAGCAGCGATCGGGCCCCGGCCCCTTCCAACTCGCTCTGCGCCCGCACCTCCGCCGGGGTGGCGCGCAGCTCGCGCAACACCCCGTAGGTCGCCGGACGCAGCATCGTCACGTCACCGGCCAGGCGGTGGACTCCCCCGTCCTCCCAGTGCTCGCGCACCTCCAGCCCGGCCAACGGCGCACCTTCGAGATCGGTGAGCGTGAGCGCCTTCTCACCGGCCAACTCCTCGGGGACCTCCAAGGTGACCGGAACCGGCCAAGGCCGGCCGTCGGGCAACCGCCCGCTCCGTGAGACCGACTCCACCTCGTCCCGGGTCATGAAACCCGGGAACGGGTACGCCCCGCTGAGAATGAGCTCCAAGTGGGCGAGCCCATCCGGACCTGGGGCGAAGACCGGGGCTTGCCGACTCCCGTGTCTGTGGACACTCACCACGCACATCCTCCCTCTGCCATGGTCGCGATCCCACCCAGCGTAATCCCGCACCCTCCACCGACATGGCGCTGAGGTGCTCCTACCGGGAAGAGTCCGAGCTCATCGGGTGTTGCGTAGGAGGAAGGCCGAAGACGGCCGGACCCGCGCACTCGTCCCACGCGCCATCGGCGAACTGGATAAGCTGAGCGGAGAACGGGTGGCGCACACCCACCCGACCCACGGCCGCCCGACTCACGTGCGGCCCGATCGTGCCTGGACGGATCCACTTCAGGGGACCCATGGCCGTGACCGTCTCCGCCACCGCACGTACCTCTCCACTTTCTGGTGCTATGAGCCTCATTGGACTTCTCGCCGACGTCTCCCGGGACCCGGCACTGCACAGCGCGATCGAGACCGCCCGCGGCGGCCACGATCCCCATCTCGACCTCGTCGCCCCGGCGGCCCTGCGCCCCTTCATGGTGGGCGCGCTGGCCGCCGACGCGCCGGTGGGCGCCGAACGACCGGTGCTCGCCATCACCGCGACCGAACGTGAGGCCGCCGACCTGACCGACGCCCTGGGCTCACTGCTGCCCACGGACTCGGTCGCGCTCTTCCCCGCTTGGGAGACGCTTCCGCACGAGCGGCTCTCCCCTCGCTCCGACACCGTCGGCCGACGCCTGGCGGTCCTGCGACGTTTGGCCCACCCCGACCCCTCGGACCCGCTCACCACACCCCTTCGGGTGGTCGTGGCGCCGGTGCGCAGCGTCCTGCAACCACTGGTCGCCGGGTTGGGCGACCTCGAACCGGTCCGTATCCGGACCGGTGACGAGGTGCCCCTGGAAGAGGTCGTCACCTCCCTGACCAACACCGGCTACGCCCGGGTGGACCTGGTCGAGAAGCGTGGTGACATGGCCGTGCGCGGCGGCATCCTCGACGTCTTCCCGCCCACCGAGGAACACCCGCTCCGGCTGGAGTTCTGGGGCGACACCGTCGAGGACATCCGCTACTTCCAGGTCGCCGACCAGCGATCCATCACCCCCGGCGAGGAGGGCGCGGGCCCCGGAGACGGTGCTTCCTCCGGGCTGTTCGCGCCGCCCTGCCGGGAGTTGCTGCTCACCGAAACCGTCCGCGAACGCGCACGCGCCCTGGCCGAGGAACACCCCTCCCTGGCGGAGATCCTCACCAAGATCGCCGACGGAGTGGCCGTGGAGGGCATGGAGGCGTTCGCGCCCGTGCTCGCCGAGAGCATGGAACCGTTCTTCACCTACATGCCGAAGAACGCCATGGTGGTGGGCTGCGACCCCGAGCGCATCCGTACCCGCGCCCTGGAACTGGAGGCCACCAGCGCCGAGTTCCTGGACGCGTCCTGGATCAACGCCGCCTCCGGTGGCGAGGCCCCCATCGACCTGGGCGAGTCGGCGTACATGTCGATCTCCGAACTGCGCACCATCGCCGACGAACGGGAACTCCCCTGGTGGGGCCTGACCCCGTTCGCCGCCGATGAGGACCGCACCGCCGAGGAGGACGACGCGGTGATGGTGGGCGCGGTGCCCGCCGACAGCTACCGCGGCGACACCGAGCGCGCCCTGGCCGACATCAAGGGCTGGCTGCACGACAACTGGAGCGTCGTGCTGGTCACCCAGGGGCAGGGGCCGGCCGAACGACTCGTCGCGATGCTGCGCGACGCCGGGTTGGGTGCGACCCTGACCGGCGACCTGGTCGAAGCCCCCAAGGAGGCCATCGCCACCGTCACCACCGGCCTGGTCGACCACGGTTTCCTACTGCGGTCGGTGCACACGGTGGTGCTCACCGAGACCGACCTGGTGGGGCAGAAGTCCTCCACCCGGGACATGCGGCGCATGCCCAGCCGACGCAAGGGCACCGTAGACCCACTCCAGCTCAAGCCCGGCGACCACGTCGTGCACGAACAGCACGGCGTGGGCCGCTACCTGGAGATGGTCAGCCGCCAGATCCAGGGCGCCACCCGCGAATACCTGCTCATCGAGTACGCGCCCTCCAAGCGCGGACAACCCGGTGACCGCCTCTTCGTGCCCACCGAACAGCTCGGCGAGGTCACCCGGTACGTGGGCGGCGAGGCGCCCACCCTGTCCAAGATGGGCGGCGCCGAGTGGAGCAAGGCCAAGAGCCGGGCCCGCAAGGTCGTCCGGGAGATCGCCGGCGACCTCATCCGCCTGTACTCGGCCCGTCAGGCCTCGCCCGGGCACGCGTTCGGTCAGGACACCCCTTGGCAGCGCGAACTGGAGGACGCCTTCCCCTACGTGGAGACGCCCGACCAGCTGGCCGCCATCGACGAGGTCAAGAAGGACATGGGCAAGTCGGTCCCGATGGACCGGCTGATCTGCGGTGACGTGGGCTACGGCAAGACCGAGGTGGCGGTGCGCGCCGCGTTCAAGGCGGTCCAGGACGGCAAGCAGGTCGCCGTGCTGGTGCCCACCACCCTGCTGGTCCAGCAGCACATGTCCACGTTCACCGAGCGCTACGCGTCCTTCCCCGTCACGGTCAAGCCGATGTCGCGCTTCCAGACCGACGGCGAGGTGGAGCTGACCCGCGAGGGGCTGCGCGGCGGCGAGGTCGACGTGGTCATCGGTACCCACCGCCTGCTGTCGCAGGAGACCCGGTTCAAGGACCTCGGACTGGTCATCATCGACGAGGAGCAACGCTTCGGCGTCGAGCACAAGGAGTCCCTCAAGCGGCTGCGCACCCAGGTGGACGTACTGGCCATGTCGGCCACACCCATCCCGCGCACCCTGGAGATGGGTCTGACCGGCATCCGCGAGATGACCACCATCCTCACCCCGCCCGAGGAGCGCCACCCGGTGCTCACCTTCGTGGGCCCCTACGAGGACAAGCAGATCACCGCGGCGATCCGACGCGAGCTGATGCGCGAGGGCCAGGTGTTCTTCGTGCACAACCGGGTGGCGTCCATCGACAAGGTGGCCGCGTCCATCCAACGCCTGGTGCCCGAGGCACGAGTGGCCTACGCGCACGGTCAGATGAACGAGCAGCAGCTCGAACGGGTCATGGTGGACTTCTGGGAGAAGAACTTCGACGTGCTGGTCTCCACGACCATCGTCGAGTCCGGCCTGGACGTGCCCAACGCCAACACCCTCATCATCGACCGCGCCGACACCTACGGGCTCTCCCAGCTGCACCAGCTGCGCGGCCGGGTGGGTCGTGGCCGCGAACGCGCCTACGCCTACTTCCTGTACCCCCCGGAGAAACCGCTCAGCGAGACCGCCTACGAGCGGTTGGCGACGGTGGCCCAGCACACCGAGACGGGCGCCGGCATGTATGTGGCGATGAAGGACCTGGAGATCCGCGGCGCCGGCAACATCCTGGGCGCCGAACAGTCCGGGACGATCGCGGGCGTGGGCTTCGACCTGTACATGCGCATGGTCGGTGAGGCCGTCGCCGAGCTCAAGGGCGACCCCGCCGCCGCGGAAGAGGTCGAGACCAAGGTCGAACTGCCCATCAACGCGCACATCCCGCACGACTACGTGCCGGGGGAACGGCTGCGGTTGCAGTCCTACAAGCGCATCGCGAGCGTGTCCGACGAGGCCGACATCCTCGGTGCCTACGAGGAGCTCACCGACCGGTACGGCACCCCGCCGCAGCCGGTGGACAACCTCATGGCGGTGGCCCGATTCCGGGTGCTGGCCAAGTCCGCGGGGTTGGCCGACGTGGTCATGCAGGGCAACCAGATCCGGTTCTCACCGGTGGAGCTGCGCGAGTCCCAGGAGCTGAGGCTGCGCCGCATGTACCCCAGGTCGATCCGCAAGGAGGCCGCCAAGACCCTCCTGGTTCCGGTCCCCAAGGCCGGCGGGATCGGCGGCAAGCCGCTGCGCGACCTGGAACTGCTCAAGTGGTGCACCGACCTGGTGAACGCCATCTTCGAACCGGACAAGCGCCGGGCCCAGGTCAAGGGCGACCAGCCGGGCGGAAGCGCGAACGGCGGAACGTGAAGGACGCGGAGGGCACGGCACGTGGGCCGTGCCCTCCGCGCCGTGTCCAGGTCGGTCTGATCCGGGTCGGTACTAGTTCCGCTGGTCGAGTTCCTCCGAAGAGGCCTCGTAGGTGATGCCGTACAGCTCCTCCTCGGAGACCTCCTCCACGTCACCACCGCTCCGCCACCACGACCGCGACGCCTTCTCCGCGCGACGCTGTTCGCGCAGTTCCCTGCGGGCGTCCTTGCGCGCCCGCCGCTCGGTGGAGCGGTCGGCGCGACGGGCCTTACGGGTCCTCTTCAGTTCCTCGCGACGTTCGGCGATGGTGGGTCCGGGGACCTCACCGGTCTCGGTGGTCTCGGACTCCTCCTCGCGGGGTCGCAACGGGGTGACCGTCGCCAGTCCCTCGCCGCTGGGCACGTCCTGGGGCAGTTCCACTGTCGGCATCGACGGTTCGGGGGTGCGTTCGGCCTTGGCCTCCTCCCGGCGGGCGACCACCGAGTGGTTCGACCTGCGTGTGTACCACCAGTTGGCGATCCACGCCGCCACCGCCGCGGCCACCCCCACCTCCAAGGCGGCCACCAACCCCACCTGCCAGGCCGAAGGACCCACCTCCGCCAGGCGCTGAGTGCCCAACGAACCACCGGCGGCACCGGCCAGAGCCGCGTACAGGATCCCCGTGGTCACCCCGCACACGAATCCCCACAGCGGAGCCGCCTCGCTCACCACGTCCGGGGCGTGGCGTTGGGTCACCACACCGCCGAGCGCCCCCGCCACGAACGGCACCGCCAGTGCCACCAAGGACAACACCGGGGCCGCGCCGTTGGACGGCAGCGCGGCGAGCATCGGCAACGCGGGCAGTGGCCCCACCGAAACACCCGTCGGCGCCACCAGCGTCTCGGCTCCCACCGCGAAGCCCGGGCCGAGCGCGTAACAGACCGCGAAGATCACCGCGTTGGGCAGATAGGCCAGCTGGACGATGAACAACAGCACCCCGCCGATCAGGCCGGGGGCGAGGGACGCGGTGACCGCCAGCACCTCGTCGTAGCTCATCGCCAACGCCACCAGGAACAACAGCAGACCGCCGGCGAGCAGGGTCCCCGAGGACGCCAACATCCCCACCAGCAGCGAACGACTACGGGCCGGCATCAGGTCGAGCAGGTCGCCCGCGGCCACACCCTTGTCCTTCATGAGCTGGCGCAGCACGCCCAGGCCACCGGCCAGGAACGCGATCACGAACCCCATCAGCAACGCTCGCGGCATGCTCGGCTCCACGGCGTCCGTGTGCGCCAGCAACGCGAGCGTGCCCGCGATCGCCGCGTAGGGACCCGCGATCGCCAGGGCCGCCCGGTACACATGCCGCAGTCGTTCGATCTCGCAGTTGCGGGCCAACCACCGACCGAACCGGTACAGCAGCATTCCGGGCAGCAGCACCAACCCCATCGGCAGCAGACTGATCTGCCCCTCCATGATGGTGAAGGACACGTGGTGGCCCACCAACCAGGCCAGGACCGCGCTGCGCAGCAGGTCGGCGATGTCCTCACCGAAGGTGTCGTGCGGTGCCGCCACCCAACCGACCATGGTGAAGGTGACGATCACCGCCAAGCCGATGCCGGCGGCCGACGCGGCGGCGATCCCGCCGGTCGAGTAGACCGGGCGGGGCTCGCCCAGAGCCGAGGAGGCCTCGGGCGCGTCGCCGGACTTCGACGGGCGCCCTCTGTCGGGGGGTGATGCTGGCGTACTCACCCGACTTATGCTGCCAGGGACCGGAATGCTCCGCGGCATCCGGCTCGCGCGTGTCGTATCCGCGTCAGGGGCCGGGAACGGGGAACGAACGAGATACGTCGTAAGATCATGAGCTCTCTCCCCGCTCGAAGGACGATCATGTCAGAGCCCGCCCCGGACCACCCCTACCGTCTCTCGGACTCCGAACGCGACGAGGCCCTGGACCGACTGCGCACGGCGCTACAGGACGGGCGGTTGGACCTGGACGAACACGAGCGGCGCACGAACGAGACCCTGCACGCGGTCACCAACACCGACCTGGTCCCGCTCTTCGACGATCTACCCCGCGCGCTCCGACCCAGCGCCATCGACGGACCGAAGGAGACGGCCGTGGCCCCCGCGCCGCGCACCAAGGGCGACGTGGCCGAGGCGGAGGAGAAGAACCAGAAGAACGGCCCCAACGTCAACGGGGCGGTCATCTGGGGCGGCGTCATCTTCGTCATCTGGGGGATCCCCGCCATCGCCTACGGAGGTACGAGCTCCCTCATCGGATGGCTGATCTTCCTGCTGCTGTTCATGGTGCCCGCGGTCACCGTCGCGACCGTCCAGGGCATCCGCAAGAGGTCGGACCGGCCGCCCGAGATCGAGGAGTAGGCCGGCGGGGGCGGGCCCCGCACACGAGACGGCTCCGCCCCGCCGACCGGGAGACCCGGTGGCGGGGCGGAGCCGTCGATTCTTCGAGAAGACCTAGAAGAGCCCGCGAGCCAGCTCGGCGGTCTCGGTCGGAGTCTTGCCGACCTTGACGCCCGCGGCCTCAAGGGCCTCCTTCTTGGCGGCGGCCGTACCGGAGGAACCGGAGACGATGGCGCCGGCGTGGCCCATGGTCTTGCCCTCCGGGGCGGTGAAGCCCGCGACGTAGCCGACGACCGGCTTGGTCACGTTCTCCTGGATGTAGGCGGCGGCGCGCTCCTCGGCGTCGCCACCGATCTCACCGATCATCACGATCACGTCGGTGTCCGGGTCGGCCTCGAAGGCCGCCAGGGCGTCGATGTGCGTAGTGCCGATGATCGGGTCGCCACCGATGCCGACGGCGGTCGAGAAACCGATGTCGCGCAGCTCGTACATCATCTGGTACGTGAGCGTGCCCGACTTCGACACCAGGCCGATGCGGCCCGGCTTGGTGATGTCGGCCGGGATGATGCCGGCGTTCGACTGACCCGGGGTGATGAGACCGGGGCAGTTCGGGCCGATCACGCGCGTCTTGTTGCCCTTGGCGCCCGCGTGGGCCCAGAAGGCGGCGGTGTCGTGGACCGGGATGCCCTCGGTGATCACGACGGCCAGACCGATCTCGGCGTCGATGGCCTCGACGACGGCGTCCTTGGTGAACTTCGGCGGAACGAAGATCACGGTGACGTCGGCGCCGGTGGCCTCCATGCCCTCGGCCACGGAGCCGAAGACCGGAACCTCGGTGCCGTCGAAGTCGACCTTCTGGCCGGCCTTGCGCGGGTTCACGCCGCCGACGATGTTGGTGCCGGAAGCGAGCATCCGGCGGGTGTGCTTGGTGCCCTCAGAGCCGGTCATGCCCTGGACCAGCACCTTGCTGTCCTTGGTCAGGAAGATAGCCATGGTGAATTCGTCCCCTACTTCGCCGCGAGCTCGGCGGCCTGAGCGGCGGCGCCGTCCATCGTGTCGACCCGACGAACCGCCGGGTGGGCACGCTCGTCCAGGATCTGTCGGCCCAGTTCGGCGTTGTTGCCGTCCAGGCGCACCACCAGCGGCTTGGACACGTCGTCGCCGCGGCCCTCCAGCAGCTCCAGCGCCTGCACGATGCCGTTCGCGACGGCGTCACAGGCGGTGATGCCACCGAAGACGTTGACGAATACGCTCTTGACCGCGGGGTCGCCCAGGATGATCTCCAGGCCGTTGGCCATGACCTCGGCCGAGGCGCCACCACCGATGTCGAGGAAGTTGGCGGGCTTGACGCCACCGTGGTTCTCACCGGCGTAGGCGACCACGTCCAGGGTCGACATGACCAGACCGGCACCGTTACCGATGATGCCGACCTCGCCTTCGAGCTTGACGTAGTTGAGGCCCTTGGCCTTGGCGGCGACCTCTAGCGGGTCACCCTCCTCGGCGAAGGTCAAGCTCTCCAGGTCCTGGCGGAACTCGGCGTTCTCGTCCAGGGTCACCTTGCCGTCGAGGGCGACGACCCGGCCGTCCTTGGTCAGGATGAGCGGGTTCACCTCCGCGAGGGTGGCGTCCTTGCCGACGAAGGCGTCCCAGAGCTTGGTGATGATCTCCGTGGCACCCGCGACGGCGGCCTCGGGCAGCTTGCCCGCCTTCACGATCTCCGCGGCGACATCGGCCGGGGCGCCGTTGAGTGCGTTGATCGAGATCTTCGCGACGGCGTCGGGGTTGGTCTCGGCGACCTCCTCGATCTCCATGCCGCCCTCTTTGGAGCAGATGGCGAGGAAGTCGCGGTTGGCGCGGTCGAGGAGGAAGGAGAAGTAGTACTCCTCGGCGATGTCACTCGCCTCTTCGACCAGGACACGGTGGACCGTGTGGCCCTTGATGTCCATGCCGAGGATCTGCTCGGCCTTGGCCTGAGCGTCCTCGGGGCCGTCGGCGACCTTCACACCGCCGGCCTTACCGCGGCCACCGGTCTTGACCTGGGCCTTCACGACGACACGGGGCTTGCCCGCGGCGGCGAACTCATCAGCGATGGCACGTGCCTCAGCGGCCGTGCTCGCCACCTTTCCCTGGGGTACGGGGACTCCGTACTCTGCGAAGAGTTCCTTCGCCTGGTATTCGAACAGGTCCACGAGGGTCCGTCCTTGTAAATCGCTGGCTCAAGTTTGTACCGGGGTGGCGTGTCCGGATCGGCGGTGACGCACTGATGTCACACGACGCAAACCCCCGATGGGGGCTGAGCCGCCTACAGAGATCGAGATCGCCGCGGCGTTGCCACCCGCGACATGCGCAAAGCTTAGTCGCCCGGGATCCGGCCGCCGGCCATCGGGGCCTCGTTGACCCCCCGGGGCCGCCCCGGAAAGCCGCTCGCGCGGTAGTAGCACGGTTCTCACGTGGGAAAATCTGTGACCAGAGACACGACCGCTAACACCGTTCCCACGGCCCACGATGCGAGGAAGATCACGACTCGGGGGTCGGTCGGGCGTGGGGTCAGGCGGCGTGCGCCGGGCGGATGTTCTCCCGCACCCAGTCGGCGATGTCCGTCGTCGGCGCACCCGGCGTGAAGATCCGGGCGACCCCCATCGACTCCAACTCCGCGACGTCCGAATCGGGGATGATGCCACCACCGAACACCCGGATGTCGGTGGCGTCGTTCTCTCGCAGGAGCTCCATGACCCGACCGAACATCGTCATGTGGGCGCCCGAGAGCACCGAAAGGCCGATGGCGTCCGCGTCTTCCTGGAGCGCGGCGGACACGATCATCTCCGGGGTCTGGCGCAGACCCATGTAGATGACCTCCACCCCGGCGTCCCTCAGCACCCGGGCGACGATCTTGACCCCTCGGTCGTGTCCGTCCAGACCCGGCTTGGCGACGACGACCCGCGCGGCGGACTCGGCCATGGCGTACCCCTCACGACGTTTCCCCGCCCGCCCGGCACCCCTTGTGAGGGTCTCCCCGGGCGCCGAGGAGGCGATGATGAACTCGTGTGAAGAGTAACGCAGCTCACTCGGGGATGCCCGGCGCGGGTCTCGGGTATCTTCCGACCATGGGAGACAACACCACCGGCTTCGAGCACATCAGCACCGATGAACTGCGTGAACGCGCCGTGGAACTGGCGCGGAAACGGTGGGACCTGCGGTTCTTCTGGAAGCTGCTCGGCCTCATTCCGGCAGGCGAGGCCGCCGCCGGGCACACCGAGTCCAGCCAGGCGAGCGTCGCCCAGGCCTCCGGCCTGTTCTTCGAGGCGCTCTCCGCCGAGGACGACCCCGAACTCCAGGAGGCCCTGCGTCCGGTCTACGTCCAATACCTGGTCGACCACGAGAACGACGAGGAATAGCCCCCTCACCTCCATGTCCGAAAACCGCCGGCCCCGCGGCTCTCGGTCGGTGAACATGGAGGGGTGATGAACGACGAGCAGCGCTACAGAGCGGTCCGCAGCAGGGACTCCCGCTTCGACGGGGTCTTCTACACCGCCGTGCGGACCACCGGCATCTACTGCCGTCCGAGTTGCCCGGCGGTCACCCCCAGACGAGAGAACGTCCGGTTCTACCGTTCCGCCGCGGCCGCCCAGGAATCCGGTTACCGCGCCTGCAAACGCTGCCGTCCCGACACTGTGCCCGGCTCCGCCGAGTGGAACGTACGGGCCGACGTGGTCGGGCGGGCCATGCGTCTCATCAACGACGGTGCCGTGGACCGCGGCGGGGTGGGCGCCGTGGCCGCGTCACTGGGATACAGCGAACGTCAGCTCAACCGGCTGCTCACCACCGAGGTCGGAGCGGGACCACTGGCGCTGGCCCGCACCGAGCGGGCGCACACCGCCCGAATCCTGGTGGAGACCACCGACCTGCCCATGACCGACACCGCGTTCGCCGCGGGCTTCGCCAGCGTCCGCCAGTTCAACGAGACCATGCGGGCGATCTACGACCGCTCCCCCGGCCGGATGCGAGAGGACGCCGACGGCGGTACCGTCGCGACCGGTTCGGGCACCATCACGCTGCGACTTCCCTACCGGGGGCGGATCGACCTGCCCGGGATGCTCGCCTTCCTCGGGGAACGCGCGGTGCCCGGGGTCGAGGAGTACGTCGACGGGACGTACCGGCGCACCCTCAGGTTGGCGAACGGACCCGGAATCGTGGAGCTGTCCCCGGCGAACGGGTCGAGGGCCGTGGGCCGGCACGTGCTGTGCCGGTTGCGGCTGACCGAACCACGCGACCTGGGCGGGGCCGTCCGTCGTTGCCGAAGCCTGCTCGACCTGGACGCCGATCCCGAGGCCGTCGCCGAGATCCTCGGGCCCGACCCCCTGCTGGGGCCGGTGCTGCGCGAGCGCCCCGGCGTGCGCGCCCCCGGTCACGTGGACCCCGCCGAACTCACGGTGCGGGCGGTCCTGGGTCAGCAGGTGTCGGTGAGGGCCGCGCGTACCCTGGCGGGCCGGCTGGTCGAACGGTTCGGAGAACCCTTGGAGCGGCCCGACGGCGCCCTCACCCACACGTTCCCGGCACCCGACGCGCTCGCTTCGGCGGACCCGACCGCGATGTCGATCCCGGTGGCCCGCGGCCGCGCGCTGGTGGGGGTGGCCGCGGCGCTGGCCGACGGCCGGGTCGACCTCGGACCCGGCTGCGACCGGGACGAGGCGGAGCGGAGACTGGTGGAGTTGCGCGGCATCGGCCCGTGGACCGCCCGATACGTGCGTATGCGGGGCCTGGGCGACCCGGACGTGTTCCTTGAGACGGATCTGGGGGTCAAGAAGGCCCTGGAGAGGGCGGCGTTGCCGGCCACCCCCGCGGCGGCGGCACGAGGAGCACTGGCCTGGAGCCCTTGGCGTTCCTACGCGACCCACCTGTTGTGGGCGTCTTTGGACCATGACGAACACCGAGAGAGGCGAGGACGATGACCTACACCGATCAGGACGCACTACCGCTGGACCTGCCCGAGGCCACCGAACCGGCGGCCCCGCACAGGATGACCTCGGTACGGTTCCGTGAACCGATACCGGGCTCGACCAGGTACACGACGGTGGACTCGCCGTTGGGGGAACTCCTGCTGTTCGGCGACGGTGAGGCCTTGGCCGGGGTATCGACCCCGCCCAAGGACGGATCACCGCACCACGTCGGCGAGAGGTGGCTGGCGGACCAGGCTCCGTTCACCGAGGTGAAACGGCAGCTGGCCGCCTACTTCGCGGGTGAACTGCGCGAGTTCGACCTGCCGTTGGCGCCCGCCGGCACACCCTGGCAGTTGCGGGTGTGGCGGGCCCTGACCACCATCCCGTACGGGGAGACGGCCGGCTACGGGGAGCTGGCCGAGGAGCTGGGACGGCCCACCGCCTCGCGCGCCGTGGGGGCGGCGAACGGCCGCAACCCGATCAGCGTCATCGTCCCCTGTCACCGGGTGATCGGCGCGAACGGCTCACTGACGGGGTACGCGGGAGGGCTGGAGCGGAAGAAGAAACTTTTGAACCTCGAAAACCGCAATCGCGTATGAAATTTTCGTTACCCCCCTTGATCGGGGATGGGGACGTGCTTACTCTTCGGTAACCACATCAAGGTTGTGGTGTCATACCCCGTTCGCTACTCGACTCCCCCAGGAGAAGCGTTGGCACTGCCCACCCCCGCCCCCCGATTCCTGCCCATAGGCGCGCTCACGGTCACCATGTCCGCCGCCCTGCTCGCGGGAGCCTCCACCCCGGTCTCGGCCCAGCCGTCCGCTCCGTCGCACAGCACGGCGGACAACGTCGAGATCATCGTCGAACACGCCGAGACCCTGGACCTGCCCCGCACCCTGAGCACCACCTCCGAGTCCGCCGAGGACGCCCTGGCCGACGCCGTCATCGACGACGTCCTGGCCGAACGCGACACCGGGCTGTCCACCCTGGCCGACCAGGAACGCGACGTCCGCGTCGACATCCGAGAAGCCGCCGACGGCGCCGCGTTCGGCGTCGCCATCGTGACCGCCACCATGGGCGCCGACGAGGACCCCGACGCCTGGCTGTTCGCCGCCGAACACGAGGCCTCCGACTGGTCCATCGGCCTGGAGGGAACCGAGGAGTTCTCCTCGATCCTCGCCGAAAGCTCCCTGCTGGCCGAGGAGGAGCGGGAAACCGTCGCCGCCTCGACCAACCCCTCCGAGGCCGCCCCCGCCAGCTACGTCGGCGTCGGTCTGCCCTACGCCATCGGCACTTCCATGATCATGACCGGTGGCCCCCACGGAAACGTGGGAGAGTCCGCGGACTTCGCCGGCGGCGCCGGTCAGGCCCGCGCGTCCCGTGGCGGCTACGCCTACAGCCTGTGCACCGGCTGGACCCGTGTCATCCACGACAACGGCTTCTCCACGGACTACTACCACCTGGAGGACTACCAGTGGCTGCCCGGCAACAACGTCGGCACCGGCCACTACCTGGGCACCCAGGGCAACAGCCTCTGCGCCGGCGGCTCCACCACGGGCGCGCACATCCACTACTCGCTCCGGGCCTACAACGACCCCAACGCGGCGGGCTGGTACGTCTCCCTGAACGGTAGGACCCTGGGCGGTTGGACCTTCGTCCAGGGCGCCCAGTACGGCGGCTACGCCTACCGCGACGGCGTCGGCACCATCTACCCGGGCGGTTCCATGTACAACTACGGCTTCTGACCCGAGCCACCCCGCCGGTCAGCCGGTGAGCCGACCGGCGCGCTCTGCGAGCGTGCGGCGGCGTGTAGTAAGAGGGGCCTCTACAACGGAGTGGAGGCCCCTCCCCCATGCCCACCCTCGGGTGGTAAGTGCTGGGGTTATCCACAGGCGGGGAGTTCGGGGTGGTGAACCGTTCCGCCTACGTGATCCCATCGATCTTGGGGGAGCCGCTGGTTTCGCCGGTTTCGTGCTGCCCAAGGTCTCCTGGTGGGGCGCCTGGGGTTGGGAGTCTTGGGGTTGTTGGGCGGGGTGGGGGTGGGTTCTCCCTCCTTCCCCGCCGCGTGATTGTTGCCGCCCGCACCGCACGCGTCAAGGCGAT
>NZ_JBEYLC010000022.1:0-87661 GCF_040635885.1 Nocardiopsis sp. NPDC006832
CTTCTTTGCGAAGCACTCGCTGTTGAACATCCTGACGAAGTACTGCGTGCTCACCGCGGATCGGGACCTGCTGGTGATGCGGCCGTACCAGATCGTCGCGACCGAGCGGATCCTGCAGAAGATCCAGATCTCGACGAACTACAAGACGCTCGGCACACTCGATGCCGGAGGATACGTCTGGCACACTACTGGTTCGGGTAAGACGCTCACTTCGTTCAAGGCAGCGCAGCTCGCATCGAAGATGCCGAGTGTGGACAAGGTGCTGTTCGTCGTGGACCGCAAGGACCTCGACTACCAGACGATGCGTGAGTACGACCGGTTCGAGAAGGGCGCGGCGAACTCGAACACGTCGACGGCGGTGCTGAAGAAGCAACTGGAGGATCCAGGTGCGCGGATCATCATCACGACGATCCAGAAGCTGTCGACGTTCATCAAGGCGAACAAGGGCCACGAGGTCTTCTCGGGCCACGCGGTGATCATCTTCGATGAGTGCCACCGGTCGCAGTTCGGCGACATGCACACCGACATCACGCGCGCGTTCAAGAAGTACAACCTGTTCGGGTTCACTGGGACGCCGATCTTCGCCGCGAACGCCGGCAGCGGTGGCAACCCTCAGTTGCGCACTACGGAGCAGGCGTTCGGCGACAAGCTGCACACGTACACGATCGTCGACGCCATCACGGACAAGAACGTGCTGCCGTTCCGGATCGACTACATCAACACCATTAAGGTCGGGAATCCCGACGACTCACAGGTGTCAGCGATTGACCGTGAGCGAGCTCTTCTGGACGTGCGTCGTATCCGGGACGTCGTGGCGTACACCCTGGAGCACTTCGATCAGAAGACGAAGCGTTCGTCGAGTTACGAGCACGGAGTCGTGACGAACGTCGCCGACTCGGTGCGGGGCCGGCGTCAGGCGGCGGCACTCAAGGAGCGGAAACGAGTTCGCGGATTCAACGCGCTGTTCGCTACCGCGTCGATCGACGCCGCGCGCCGTTACTACAACCAGTTCCAGCTGCAGATGGAGGAGCTGCCACCGGACAAGCGGCTGAAGGTCGGCTTGATCTTCAGCTACGGTGCGAACGAGGCCGAAGCCGACGGAATCCTCGATGATGAAGCGTTTGACACCGATGCGCTCGACCTGGACTCGCGCTCGTTCCTGGAAGACGCGATCCAGGACTACAACGACATGTTCGGGACCAGCTACGACACGAGCGCGGACCGGTTCCAGAACTACTACAAGGACCTGTCGCAGCGGATGAAGAACCGCGAGATCGACCTGGTCATCGTGGTGAACATGTTCCTCACCGGTTTCGACGCGACGACGCTGAACACGCTGTTCGTCGACAAGAACCTGCGCGCGCACGGCCTGATCCAGGCGTACTCGCGCACGAACCGCATCCTCAACTCGGTGAAGACCTATGGCAACATCGTCGCCTTCCGCGATCTCGAGGAGGAGACCAACGCCGCGTTGGAGCTGTTCGGCAACAAGGATGCCCGCGGCGTCGTCCTGCTGAAACCGTACGGCGACTACTACGGCGAGTATGTCGACAAGGTCACCGAACTGCTCACGCACTTCCCGATCGGGCAGCAGATCGTGGGGGAGCAGGCGCAAAAGGACTTCATCCAGCTGTTCGGCGCGATCCTGCGGCTGCAGAACATCCTCACGTCCTTCGACGACTTCGACGGCAACGACCCGCTCACCGAGCGACAGCGTCAGGACTACACCAGCATCTACCTGCGGCTCCGCGATGAGTTCACGCGCGATCGTGACGGCGACAGAGAAGTCATCAACGAGGACGTCGTGTTCGAGATCGAGCTCGTCAAGCAGGTCGAGATCAACGTCGACTACATCCTCATGCTCGTCGAGAAGCTCCGCGCCGAGAAGGGCGACGGAGACGACAAGGAAGTCCGCGCCGAGATCACCCGCGCCGTCGACGCGAGCCCGACCCTGCGCAGCAAGCGCGACCTCGTCGAGGACTTCGTCGAGTCGGTGTCGCTGCAGGGCGCGGTCGATGAGCAGTGGCAGGCGTATATCTCCGCGAAGCGAGAGGCCGAGCTTCAAGAGCTCATCGAAACGCACAAGCTCAAGCTGGAGCAGACGCGGTCGTTCGTGGATGCCGCGTTCCGGGACGGCCAGCTGCGCACAGCGGGCACCGAGATCACCCGCATCCTGCCACCCGTGTCGCGGTTCAACCGCGAGTCCAACCATGGCGACAAGAAGAAGCGGGTCATCGAAGCGCTCTCCAGGTTCTTCGAGCGGTTCCGGGGACTTGCCACTGGGGGTGGGGAGCCTGGGGACTGAGGTCAGCACGAAGGGCGCTGGCGGCACAGCCGCTCACGCGCCACAATCTGCGCATTCAGCCAGGCACGCAAGGGTGCGGCATGTTCGAGCATCTCGGCCTGGCCGTTCGACCGCGCACCGCTTCGGCCACGGCCGTCTTGATCCGCGCGGCCAGATCGTCGACGAGTTGCTGGCACAGCGCGATCCCAGCCGCACCGTCCTGCTCTTGCCGGCACTCGGACAAGCGTGCCTCGTCGATCGGGATCCGCTTGGCGAATCCACGAGTGGTGCTGACCTCGATGTATGCGCCGGTCTCACCGGGCCCGTCGGCTCCCAGCCGCATCTTCACAGGAGTATCCCACGGGACGTCGGACGTCTGCATCGCCGCGTTGCCGAAGTTGGACGCGCTCGTGTTGAACGGGCTGCTGATCATCAATGCCCCTCCTTCCTCGAATGCTCGGCGATCTCGCAGTGTGGCACCGTTCGGCGAAACCACCACCTCGCTCGGTGTGTCCAACGTTCCAATCTACATTGCAGGACCGCCCGCATCCCCGTCAGCACGCTACCTGGACAAGTGCCGGAGCCGTCTCGATCTCATCGCAGTTCGGCGCTTCGGCATCCTCACTCACTGCGATACAAAAGCCAGAGTCGTCGCTATCGGTATGATCTATCCAATTGCTCATGCGATAAGCGCTTATGCCGTTGTGCCTGGTCAGGCGCGGTTTCCTTGCAGCCGATCGTAGCCGGACAACACATCAACGTCGGCGCGATCTTCCGCAGCGCCGCCGGGCTGGGGGTGGACGCGGTCGTCCTCGCGCCCCGCTGCGCGGACCCGCTGTACCGACGTTCGGTGAAGGTCTCCATGGGCGCGGTCTTCACCCTGCCCCACACCCGCATGGACGACTGGTACGGCGGGTTGGACACCCTGCGCGAGTCAGGGTTCGACCTCATGGCGCTCACCCCGGGGGAGGGGTCCGTGCCGATGGGGGAGGCGATGGACCGCCTCGCGCCCGACGCCAAGGTGGGGTTGTTGTTGGGGACCGAGGGCGACGGGTTGTCCTCGCGCTGGTTGGAGCGGGCCACCTCACGCGTGCACATCCCGATGACCGACCGCGACGTCGACTCCCTCAACGTCACCGCGGCCGCCGCCATCGCCTGTTACGAGCTCGGACGTCCCCGGTGAGCCTCGGCCGACGCGGCGCTAGGGTGGCGCCTGACACGGACGGCCACGGCAGGGAGGACGCACGACATGGGCGGCCGAGCACTGGTGCAGTGGGAGCAGAACCGGGACAACGCGCCCGACGGGCTCCACGTCGATCTCTACGCGGGAGGACCGGCACCGGCGGAAACGAAGGAGGTCACCTTCTACCAGGTGCCCTACGCCCCCTCCACCCAGGGAGTGGACGAACGGCTGGAGATCATCGATCGGATGCCGCGGCTGCGCGTCCTGCAACTGGTCTCCGCCGGCTACGACCAGGTACTGGGACTGATTCCCGACCACGTCACCCTGTGCAACGGGCGGGGGCTGCACGACGCCGCCACCGCCGAACACGCGCTCGCGCTCATCCTCGCCGCCCAACGCGAACTACCTCGTTGGGCCATCGACCAGCGCGAACACCGGTGGGCTCCCGCGCCCCAGCGGTCACTGGCGGACTCCCGGGTGATGATCGTCGGCTACGGCAGCATCGGTAAGGCCATCGAACGGCGGCTGCTGCCGTTCGAGACCGAGGTGGTGCGGGTGGCGAGCCGCCCTCGCCCGGAGGAGGACGTCCACTGCGTCGAGGAACTGCCCGCGCTCCTGCCGGGAGTCGACATCGTCGTGCTGGTCACCCCGCTCAGCGAGGCCACCCGGGGCCTGTTCGGCACCCGTGAGTTCGCCCTGCTGCGTGACGACGCGCTCGTGGTCAACGTGGGCCGCGGCGCGGTACTCGACACCGACGCCCTGCTCGCCCAGAACGGCCGGGTGCGCGCCGCCCTGGACGTGACCGACCCCGAACCGCTGCCCGTCGACCACCCGCTCTGGGAGGCGCCCGGCGTGTACTTCACCCCGCACGTGGCCGGTGGCTCGACCGCGTTCTATCCGCGGGCACGCGCGTTCATGGACTCCCAACTGGCCCGATGGGCCGCGGGGGAGCCCCTGGCCAACGTCGTCCGCCCCGGCCGTTAGCGCAAAACCGCACCGGGCCCCGCCCTCTCCGGAAACGGCCACGAACGAACACGCGTGGATTCGTCCGATTGTCATACCTGCGGGGAAGGATGTGGGTATGCGGATCGCGGTGGTCGCAGACGGGGAGGGCGGCGGCCGGTTGAGGGAGCTCGACGGCTCCTCACCGGTCGGGCCCGCCCGACGCGTGGCCGACCTCGTCGCCGAGATCCGGGAGATCGAGACGGGTTCCACCGAACCCCCGCGCTGGGTCTGGGCCCGCACCGAGGACGTCTACCCCGAACTGGTCCGGGCCGGGGTGCGGGTGCGCCGCTGCCACGACGTCGAACACACCGAGGCGCTGCTGCTGGGCCACGCCGCCCGCCACTACGAACCCCACTCGCTCGGGGCCGCCTGGGCGCGACTGCGCGACCTTCCGGTGCCCGACGACCCCGTCCGGCCACTGGGGGAGGGCGCCGCCGCCCAACCCGCCCTGTTCGAGGCGGACCGGTCCACCCTGCCACCGGGCACCGACCGGCTCGACGCCCTCGTGGAGGTCCACCGTGACCAGGGCGAACGCATCGGTGAGCTGCTCGCCCCCGATCGCTTCTCCCTGCTGGTGGCGGTGGAGTCGGCCGGGGCCCTGGCCGCGGTGGAGATGAGCCACGACGGACTGCCCTGGCGCCCCGACGAACACGACCGAATCCTCACCGAGCTCCTCGGCCCCCGGCCGACCGGCGGAGGGCGCCCGCGCGTCCTGGCCGACCTGGCCGAACGGATCGGCGAGGTGGTCGGACACGACGTCAACCCCGATTCCCCGGCCCAGGTCATGCGGGCCATGGCGTGGATCGGACATCCGGTCGAGTCCACCCGTTCCTGGGTGCTGGAACGCGTCGACCACCCCGTGGTCCCCCTGCTGCTGCGGTACAAGGAACTCGCCCGGCTGTATTCGGCCAACGGGTGGACCTGGCTGGAGACCTGGGTCAGGGAACTCAAGACGGGGGGAGAGGGCCCGCGGCTGGGTCGTTTCCAACCCGACTACGTGATCGGCGGGGTCGTCTCCGGTCGGTGGGCCACCAGGGGCGGCGGCGCACTGCAGATCCCCAAGGCGGTCCGTGGCGCGGTGCGTTCCGATCCCGGCTGGGTGCTGGTGCGCGCCGACGCGGGCCAACTCGAACCACGTGTCCTGGCCGCGCTCTCCCACGACGACGCCCTCGCGGCGGCCGCGGCCGAGGAGGACCTGTACGCGAGCCTGGCCGACCAGGTGGGCGGGGACCGAGAACGCGCCAAGATCGGCCTGCTCGCCGCCATGTACGGGCAGACGTCCGGAGACGCCGCGCCCCTGCTCGCCACGATGCGCCGCCTCTATCCCCGGGCCCTGGACCACGTCGACGCCGCGGCGCGCACCGGGGAGGGCGGAGGCATCGTCCGTTCCTGGCTGGGGCGCACCTCCCCGCCACCGCGCGGCTGGGCGGCCACGGTCGCCGCGCCGGACGGCGATGGTCGAAGACGCGCCCACGGCCGCTTCACCCGCAACTTCGTCGTGCAGGCCACCGCCGCCGAATGGGCGTTGGTCCTGTTGGCGGCCCTGCGCCAGGAACTACGAGACCATCTTCCGAACATGCCGGAGGGCGGCGGGATCGTCTTCTTCGTGCACGACGAAGTGGTCTTGCACGTGCCCGATGACCTGGCCGAAGAGACCGTCCGAGCCGTCCGCAGAGCCGAGACCCGCACCCGGGAAATCCTCTTCGGTGATTCCCCGGTCCGTTTCCCGTTCGACCTGTCCGTGACGGATCGGTACGACCATCCCTGACCAGGAGCGAAGGCGGCACTCGTTCAGGAAACGGTCATTCGGCGGAAAGGTAGCCGTCCGATATCGGACGGCGTGGACTTCTTGCAAACAAACCCCTGGGCGCCCATTCTTGGATCGGTACACGCAACCAAAGGCCGTGCGCCGCAGCGGTCACCCCCGCCCGCCGCGGTCACAGAAAGGGTGATGACCCCCCGTGCGGAAACGGCTCAGAACATGTGCGGGAACAACGGCCGCTTTCGCGGTCGCCTTCACCGCCTTCGGGGCGACCCCCGCGATGGCCGAACCCGTGGTCGAGGAACGCCCCTCCCTCGCCGACCAGTCGGCCCACGACGTGGCACCCCCCACCGACGCGGAACCCAGCGGGGCCCGACCCCGGTCCCAGGCCCAACAGGACGGTTCGCGCGGCGATGACACCACGGCGGCGGCCTCCCCCGACATCGCGGACGTCGACGAACTCCGCCGCGACACCTACGTCGCGCCCTTCCGTGAAGCGCGCTCGGTCGAGTACATCGCCGTCGCCCCCCGGACGCTGCCCTCCGAGGTCGTCGACGAGATCCGCGGCATCGACGGCGTCGACCACGTCCTGACCGTCGACGCCGCGCGCGTGGAGGTCGACGGCGAGGCCACGTCGGTGATGGGCGTGCAGCCCTCCACCTTCCGCAACCACGCCCCCGAACCCTCCGCCGAGTCCGACGAGATCTGGCAGGGCGTCGCGGAGGGCCACATCGCCCTGTCCAACGACGTGGGCAAGGAACGCGAACTAGAGGTCGGTGGCGAGGTCACCGTCGCCGGCGGCAACGGCGAGGTCCCCATGGAGGTGTGGACGCACGCCACCTCCGGCATCGCCGGGATCGACGCCCTCGTCTCCCGCGACCAGGCCCGAGAACTCGGCATGCCCGAGGGCAACGCCCTGGTGATCTCGGCGGCCGACGCCGACCTGTGGGAGTTGCACGAGGCCCTGGAGGAGGCCCTCGGCGAGGACGCCCAGCTCCAGCTGATCGCCGACGTCCCCGAACCCCTCGACGATGGCGAGGCCGTGCCGACCACGGTCGTCGAACAGGTCATCGCCAACGCCGAGACGCAGTTGGGTGTTCCCTACGTCTGGGGCGGCACCACCCCCGACGTCGGCTTCGACTGCTCCGGTCTGCTCCAGTGGGCCTTCCAGGAGGCGGGGGTGTCGATCCCCCGGGTCACCCACGACCAGTGGAACGCCGGCAGCAAGGTGGAGTGGGACGACCTCGAACGCGGAGACCTGCTGTTCTGGCGTTCGGACCCGACCGCTCCCGACTACATCTCGCACGTGGCCATCTACCTGGGCGACGGACAGATGTTGGAGGCTCCGCGCACCGGCCTGAACGTGCACGTCACGCCGGTCCGGACCAACAACTACGCGGGCGCGGTGCGAGTCCACGCCTGAGCCCTCACCCTTGGGTGACGGGAAGAGCGAACGCCGACCCGGTCGGGCCCCGAGCCCGGCCGGGTCTTCGCTGTCCGAAACCGATCCGACCGCACCGATCGCCGCACCGACCGCGAGAATGACGATGGGCCGTGGTGTCACCGAATCGGTGACACCACGGCCCATCGCTCTCCGAGTCCGAAGAACCGCCGGGAGGGGAAGGCAGATCTCGGTCTGGA
The DNA here is from genome assembly GCF_040635885.1 of Nocardiopsis sp. NPDC006832. NCBI lineage: Bacteria > Bacillati > Actinomycetota > Actinomycetes > Streptosporangiales > Nocardiopsidaceae > Nocardiopsis > Nocardiopsis sp. NPDC006832. The sequence goes on from NZ_JBEYLC010000022.1 coordinate 7,876, forward strand.
GGGGGAACAGGGCCGTCGCTGAGGGAGGGGGAGACAGCGAAACCGACCCTGTCGGGTGGTATGGAGTTGTCGCGGCGCACTCGACCGTATCGTCCGGGAGCGCACCCCGCACAAGGTCTAGATAAGCAGCGACCGGTCGATTTGGCAAGAGGTTGGATCAAGGCATGCATGGTGGTGCAACGGTGCCCTAAGTCCCATCCCGTTCAATCGTGTGCGAATTCCGTACGCTTTCGTCTGCCTTGGATGTCGGGGGTGATCTCCGGGTCGGGGCGGAGCCGCCCCGACCACCTCCGACCAGGCGATCAACGCCCGGCGGCGTACCCCTGGCCCCCTCGGGCGTCGGCGGCGGCGCGCAGTTCACCGGTCTCCGGGTCGCGGGCCACGGCCGCGAGCCGACCCAGCGACCACGGCTCCACGACCCGCACCGTGTGGCCGCGTCGACGCAGCTCCGCGATGGTCTCCTCGCCCACACCCGGCTCGACCACCAGGTCGCCGGACAGCGTCTCCCTCGGGTGGAAGGAGCTGGGGAAGGCGTTGGTGTGGAACATCGGGGTGTCCAGGGCCTCCTGCAGGTCGGTGGCCCCGTTGAGGATCCGCATCAGTGCGGTGGTCGTCCACTGGTCCTGCTGGTCGCCGCCGGGCGTGCCGATGGCCAGCACCGCCTGCCCGTCGTCCCTGGTGACCAGGGTGGGCGACAGGGTGGTGCGGGGGCGCCTGCGCGGGGCCGCCGCGTTGGGCGAGGCCGGGTCGAGCCAGAACATCTGCGCGCGGGTGCCCAAGGGGAAGCCGAGGTCGGGGATGACGGGGGAGCTGCTCAGCCAGCCACCGCTCGGCGTCGCCGAGACCATGTTCCCGTCGGCGTCCACCACGTCGAGGTGGCAGGTGTCCCCGCGCTGGTCGGAGGGGGCGATGCCGGGGGTGTCGCGTACGGTCGGCTCCCCGGTGGTGCGGTCGCCGGGGGTGTCGTCGGCCAGGAACAGCGGTGGGACGAAGGGGGAACGACCACCGGGTGAGCCGGGGCGCAGGTCCATGGCGACACGTGCGTCGTCGACGATTCGGGCGCGTTCGGCGGCGTAGGCCGGGCTCAGGAGCTCCTTGAGGGGCACGTCGGTGTGGTCGGGATCGCCGTACCAGGCCTCGCGGTCGGCGAAGGCGAGCTTGGCGATCTCGGTGACCCGGTGCACGAAGTCGGCGTCGACACCGGCGTCCGCGCCGAAGACCCCGTCCCGGCGCAGGTCGGCGTCCACACCGAGCGCCTCGGCCAGCCGGAGCTGCTGCAACATGGCGGGTCCCTGGCCCCAGGGTCCGGTCTTGTGCACCGTGTGGGCGCCGTGGGTGACGGTGGAGGTGTCCTCGTAGTGGGCGCTCCAGTCGGCCATGTCGGCGGCGGTCAGCAGTCCCTGCTCGGGCTCTCCGTGGCCGTTGGGGACGGGAGCGGCCAAGAAGGCGCCCACGGCCTCGGCGACGAACCCCTGGGCCCAGGAACGGCGGGCCGTCTCGATCTGCGCCTCGCGGTCACCGCCTCCCCGCTCGGCGTCCTCGACGATCCGCCGATAGGTGGCGGCCAGAGCCGGGTTGCGCAGCCGGGAACCGGCGGCGGGGGCGACGCCGTGCGGCAGGTACACGCCGGCCGAACCCGCCCAGTGCTCGGCGAAGACCGGCCTCAGGTTCTCGATCACGGACGCGATGCGCGGCAGGACGGGGTAGCCGCGTTCGGCCAGGCCGACGGCGTGTTCGAGGACCTGGCGGACCGACATCGTGCCGTGGTCGCGCAGCAGCAGCATCCAGGCGTCGAAGGCCCCGGGGACGGTGGCGGCCAGGACACCGCTGCCGGGGATGCGATCCATTCCGGCGAACGCCTCGATGCTCGTGGCGGCGGGGGAGACGCCTTGGCCGCACAGCACCCGCGGCGCGCTGCCCACGGCCTGGAAGATCACCGGGACCTCGCCGCCCGGGCCGTTCAGGTGGGGCTCGACGACCTGCAGGGTGAAGCCGGTGGCCACCGCCGCGTCGAAGGCGTTGCCCCCGCGTTCGAGGACGGACATGCCGGCGGCGCTGGCCAGCCAGTGCGTGGAGGCGACCATGCCGAAGTCGCCGCGCAGCTGAGGTCGTGTGGTGAATCCGGGCATGCGTTCGTCCTCCTGCGGATGGGAAGGCGGGGTGGGGCCGGGCCGGGATGGGGCACGGCGGGGGTCACACCGCGACGGGGGTCGTGCCATCGGGTGGAGACGTCGTCGAACGTGGGTGACGGTACAGCATGGCAGGCCGCGAATGTCGGGGGTTCAGGTGATTCGGGCCCAATGGCCTCAGTTTCGGGTTTCCTTCCCCTCTCTCCCGAAAGGCGACGAGGAAGGTGGTCCCAGGGTGTCCGGTGCGATACGCACGGTGTCGGGGGATGGATTCCGGGTGGGGTTGCGGGGGTGCACGCACGGGGCCGAGGGGGTGTGAGCCGGCGCGGTGGGGTCGCGAGGGGCGGAAAGGGGTCGCCCGGATTTCGCTCCGAGGCCGTTCGTGATATGTGCGGGCCGAAAAAGAACCCGGGGCCGGTGGATGCGGGCACCGGCCCCGGGTCGTATCCGTGGCGGGGAGCCTGGGCTCCGCTCGCCGCGCGCCGCCCCGCTTAAGGGGCGCGCTCCGTCAGGAGTTCTCGGCGGGGATGCTCCAGGGCAGGGAGTTCCACAGCTCTTCCCACTCCTCGGCGTCGACCGGGTCCTCGACGTCGACGGAGGCGGCGTCGGCCTCGGCCGCCTCGGGTGCGTCGGAGGAGGCCTTCTCGGCCTCGTCGATCGCGCCGGCCATGGCCTTGTTGGCCTCCTCGACCAGCTCGCCGATCAGGTCCGAGACCTCGGAGAGGCCGTCCTCGACCTCGTCGCGTTCCAGGCCGAGGCTCTCGGCGCAGGCGTCGGTCGAGGCGACCTTGTCGTCCTCGTCGCCGTAGTACCAGACGGTGGCCAGGAGACGGTCGAGTTCGGCGTCGTCGAGGTCGCCCCCGCTCACGGCCTGCTCGACGAACTCCTGACTGCCCGGGGCCATCTGCTCTTGGTCCAGCCCGGTGGAGGCGGACTCGAAGTCCACGAAGTGCTCGACCAGGCAGGTCTTGACCTCACGGGAGGTGGGGGCCGCGGGCTGGTCGGCCTCCTGGGCCTCTTCCGCGTCCTCGACCGGGGTCTCGTCGGAGACCTGGTCGACCGGGGCCGCTTCGGTGGCCCCTTCCTCCTCGGCGCCCTCTTCCTGGGCGGGCTCCTCGTCGGTGGCGCCTTCCTCGGGCGCCTCGTTCTCGGGCGTCTGCGGGGTCACGTCGTCCGCGGGGGCCTCTTCCTCCGGAGTGTCCTCTTCCGGCGCCTCGTCCTCGGGGGCGTCCTCTTCCGGCGCCTCGTCCTCGGGAGCTTCCTCTTCCGGGGTCTCGTCCGCGGGGGCCTCGTCTGTGGGGGCCTCATCCTCAGGGGCCTCGTCCTGGGGAACCTCCTCGGCCTCTTCCTCCACCGCCTCCGGGTCCGACACCGCGGAGACCGACTCGGCCATCCGGATCAGCTCGTCGCTCTCCCAACGGTCGGGCTGGAGGTGCGTGGTGACCGCGACACCAGGACTCGCCAGCCAGAACAGGTCGCCGGTCTCCTCGGACAGGTAGGCGCCGTGCTCGAACCCCTCGCTCTCGGGGAGTTCCTCCAGGCTCGAATCCGCGAGGTGGCTGTACCGACTGCCCCTGAGATCGTCCAGTTCCTGGAGATCCTCTGAGCGCAGCACCGAGACCCGGCCGTAGAGCTGGTCGGGTCCCCGGACCCATGAGAGCTGCGAGCGGCTGTTGCCCTGGCGGTCGGTCGTGGAGGCGGCGTTGATCCCGTACCGGTCCAGGCCCGGCGGCAGGTAGGCGATCCGGTGTCCGTCGAGGCTGTAGGAGGAGACCCCTTGACTGACCACGGGCCAGCTGAGCGCCTCGGTTTCCTTGTCGTCCGCCGCGGCCGGGCCGGCGAGGCCCACCAGACCCGACGTGGAGATGGCGGCGGCACTGAACAGCGCGACCCACCTCGTGTGGTGCTTGCGCATGGGAGTTCCTTCCCGTCGACTACTACGTGTGATGATTTCAGGACTCTCGGTAGTTATCGAGAGTATTCGTGGTCAAAAATCAGACATGAAGTAGCCAAATGCATACATAGAGCGAGATTCGTCGGTCCGCTGGTGCAGTCCACCAGAAAATGGGCCGCGGATCACCGACTGCTCCGCGTACGGTCACCGACCGGTCACCAAGCGCGCTCACTCTGAGTGGGCAGTCGGCCAATCCACGCGTACATGGGAGGCCCGGTGCATCAGCGCATCGGTTTCGTTGTCGGAGCAGTCACGTTCTCGATGTCCGTCCTCGCGAGCCCGGCGCTCGCGGCCCCGTCCGCGCTCGTGGGAAGCGATCACGAGCCGATCGAAGTACAGCGCGTCCAGCAGGGCACGGCCACCCCACCACAGCAGACGGCGCCGACGCGCCCGCTCATCGCCGTCTCCCACCGAGGAGCCGCCGGCACCGCGCCGGAGAACACCCTCGCCGCCATCGACGAGGGGCACCGGCTCGGCGCGGAGACCGTGGAGATCGACGTCCAGCTCACCTCGGACGAGGAGATCGTGCTCATGCACGACACCACGTTGGAGCGCACCACCGACGTCACCGAGGTGTTCCCCGACCGGGCGCCCTACGACGTCGGCGACTTCACCCTGGAGGAGATCGAGCGCCTCGACGCCGGTTCCTCCTTCGACGAGGAGTTCGCCGGTGAACCCGTCCCGACCCTGCGCGAGGCCCTCGACCGACTCCAAGAGCACGGGATGAACCTGCTCCTGGAGGTCAAGGAACCCTCCCTGTACCCGGGAATCGAGCACCAGATCTCCGTCGAACTGGCGCGCGGCCCGCACTGGCTGGTGCCCAACGCGCCCGGCGAACCCCACCGACTCGTCGTCCAGAGCTTCGACTGGGAGTCCACCGAACACTCCAAGAGCCTGCTGCCGTCCGTGCCGCACGGCCTGCTCGGACAGGTCCCCAAGGATCGAATCGCCGACTACGACTGGGCGCAGATGATCAACCCCAACCACAACTCCATCGACGCCGACTACGTCGCGGCCGTCCAGGACGCCGGGTTGGAGATCATGCCGTACACGATCAACGAGGCCGACGGGATGCGGCGCGTCCTGGAGATGGGTGTGGACGGTTTCATCACCGACTTCCCCGAGACCGGGCAGCGGGCCATCGCGGAGTTCCTGCAGGGCCGCGCCGACCTGGCCGTCGACGAGGGGCCCCAAGACTCCGAAGAGTCCGTGGAGCTCGCGTCCTGAACCTTCCTGGGAAGGTTCGCCGATGGGATGATCGGTGACGAACCCGCCGGTGTCGGACGGTGCTCGCCGTCCGACACCGGGCCCGGCCACGGAGCGGAGACCACGTGAGTGAACGGCCGACCATCCCCACCGAGTACGTCGACTGGCGCACCAAGGGCCTGTGGTGGCCGGGGGAACCCGTCACCCTCGACGAGTTCGTCGCCCGCAAGGACCATCTCTTCGACGGCCCGTTCACCTGGCCGCTGATGGTGTTGCGCGCCTCGGCCCTGGACCGCAACGTCGCCGCGCTCGCCGACTTCACCCGCGATCGCGGGTTGCTGTTCGCCCCGCACGGCAAGACCGCCATGTCACCCCTGATCACCCGGCGCCAGCTCGACGCGGGCGCTTGGGGGATCACCGCGGCCACCGCGAACCAGGTACTGGACTTCCGCCGGTTCGGGGTCCGCCGGATCCTGCTCGCCAACGAACTGCTCGACCCGAAGGCGTTGCGCTGGGTGGCCGCCGAACTCGACTCCGACCCCGACTTCGAGTTCCTCCTCTACGTCGATTCACCGGAGGGCGTCGCCGTCGCCTCCCAGGCCGTCGCTCCCCACGCCACGCCGCGCGAGGGGGCACGACCGCTCCAGGTGTTGATCGAGCGTGGTGTCCCGGGCGGTCGTACCGGTTGCCGGACCCGAGAGGAGGTACTGGCCGTCGCCCGTGAGGTGGCGAGCGCCCCGGGTCTGGACGTGGCCGGAATCGCCGGTTACGAGGGGCCACTGGGCGACGCCGCGGGCGTACGAGGTTTCCTCGACGACCTCCTCGGTGACGCCGCCGCGCTGGCCGACGCACACGGCCCGACGCGCCCGGTGCTCTCGGTGGGCGGCAGCGCCTGGTTCGACCTGGTCGCGGAAACGCTGGGCGGGCGCGAGGACGTCCTACCGATCCTGCGTAGCGGCGCCTACGTCGCCCACGACGACGGCCTGTACCTGCGCACCACGCCCTACAACCGACTTCCCGAGGGGCCCGAGAGCCTCTCGGGCGCCCTCGAACTGTGGGCGCAGGTCACCTCGACCCCGGAAGAAGGGCTGGCGATCGCCGGCATGGGCCGCCGGGAGGCCAATCACGACCAGGGGTTCCCGATCCCTCGGGTGCTGCGCCGCGCCGATGGCACCGAGGTCCCGGCCGAGGGGGTGGAGGTGTTCGACCTCAACGATCACCACGCCTACCTGAGGGTTCCGAGCGGGTTGGGGGTGCGCCCGGGCGACCTGTTCTCCTTCGGTATCTCCCACCCCTGCACGGCCTTCGACCGGTGGCAGGTGATCCCGGTGGTCGATGACGACGACCGGGTGGTCGACGCGACCGCCACCTACTTCTAGGGCGTGTTCCGTGGATGCTTTCGGTTGGTTCGGCGCTTGCGCCGATCGACGCGAGCGGCCTCCAGGCAATCTCTCGCAAGACGAGGAGCGAAGGTCAGCCCGGGTTTGGCTGTCCGAGCGAAGTCGGCGCAGCGAGAGGCAGCCTGGTGGTCGCGAGCCCGGAATGATCCGCGGAACACGCCCTAGGGGCCTCCGCTCCTCCCCGTGGCGCGGCGGCGCCGGACGGAGGATCGGTGGCTTGGGAAGCAGCGTCCGGTGAGCCGGGATGAGGCTCTCGCGCCGACGATGGCGCGAGAGCCCAAGGATCCTTCAGCCCCAGCCCTGGACGCCGGGGCGGCCGTGCCAGGGGCGGGGGCCGTCCATCGGGCGGTACTCCACGCCCGCAGCGTCCAAGCGGCCGAGGTGATGCAGCAGCCGCGGCTCGAACTCGGCGTAGTCGCGCTCGTTGGTCGACCACACCTTCTCGGCGAACGCCGACAGGCGGGGGAAGACCATGTAGTCCAGACGCCGGGGCGTGTCGATGTGCTCGGTCCACAGGTTCACCTGGGCGCCCAGGACGTGCTCGGCCTCCTTCTCGGTGAGGTCGGCCGGCACGGGGTCGCCGGCGTACACGTCCTCCACCCGCAGCAGGGTGCCCACCGGCACCGGCTCGTCCGGGCTCTCGGACTGCTTGTAGTCCAGGTAGGAGGTGGCGGTGGGGGCCATGATGACGTCGTGTCCGGAGCGGGCGGCGTCGATCCCGCCCTCCTCGCCCCGCCAGGAGAGCACGGTCGCGCCCGGCGCCAGTCCTCCTTCGAGGATCTCGTCCCAGCCCAGCAGACGACGGCCGCGCTTGGTGAGGTGGGCGTCGAGTCGCCGGATGAACCAGCTCTGCAACTCGTCCTCGTCGGCCAGCCCCTCCTCGCGGATGCGCTGTTGGGCGGACTCGCTGTTCTTCCACTGGGTCTTGGGGCACTCGTCCCCGCCCACGTGGATGTAGGGGCTCGGGAACAGTTCGATGAGCTCGTCGAAGACGTTCTCGTAGAACTCGATCACGTGGTCGGTGACGGCCAGCACCTCGTCGAAGATGCCCCATCGGGTCCCCACCGGGATCTCGCCGACCTCGCCCAGCTCGGGGTAGGCGTGGATGGCGGCCTGGGAGTGGCCGGGCACGTCGATCTCCGGGACCACCGTGATGTGTCGCGCGGCGGCGTAGGCGACGATCTCGCGGATGTCGTCCTGGGTGAGGAAACCACCGTGCGGGCGCCCGTCGAACACCGGCGGCTTGGTCATGCCGACCTGGCTCTCGGTGCGCCAGGAACCCTTCTCGGTCAGCTTCGGGTAGCGGCGGATCTCGACCCGCCAGCCCTGGTCGTCGGTCAGGTGCAGGTGCAGCACGTTGAGTTTGTGCATCGCGAGGAGGTCGACGAACCGGAGGATCTCGCGTTTGGGCACGAAGTGTCGGGCGATGTCGAGCATGGCCCCGCGCCAGCGGAAGCGGGGGGAGTCGGTGACGCGCACGCAGGGCAGCCTCCACCTGCCGGTGGCCTCGCCCACGGGCGCGTCGCGGTAGGCGTCGACGGGCAGGAGTTGGCGCAGGGTCTGCGCCCCGTAGAAGACACCGGCGGGGTCGTGGCCGACGACGATGGCGCCCGCGGCGTCCACGATCAAGCGGTAGCCCTCCTCGCCCAGCCCGGCGGTGGGGTCCACGCTCAGTCGGATCCGCGCGTCCTGCTCGTGACCGACGGACAGGGGAAGCCCGGTCGCGGTGCCGAGTTCACGCCGCAGCCAGGTCAAGGTCGGGCCGGCGGCCTGGTCCGCGGAGATGTGGGTGTCGGTGTCGAGTACCAGGCCCTCCGGTCCGTCGGTGGTGACCTCGACGGGGCGGGGGAGGAGGGAGACGGGGGAGTTGCGGGGGTTGTCAGGCACGAGGCACTGCTCCTATCCGGTCTAGACCACTATCGGACATCCTGTCACGAATCCTCGCCGTGCCCCAAGGGTTCGGCGCCGAAAGGTCCCATAAATGATGCGGTGACGGATCCCCATACCGACTTTTGACCCGTGCGGACTCTTAGGGCACGGGCGATTGCGGCAGACGTAGGGACGAGGGGGCCGATGAACGCATCGCCGGAACGACAAGGCCCGCGGTCTACGGAAGGTGGGGGGCGCACCTATGGGGAGGGAGGGCCTGTACCACCTCCAAGACGGGGGTCGTCCTTATCGCCTGGCCACGACCCGGTCCGTACCCTCGTGAACGTATCCGGTTCCCGGAAGTGGGAACGGATGGAGGACACAGTGCCGGAGGAGACGGGATGCCGCCGATGACACCAGGGGCGCACGATGACGTCGCGCACCGACCGGGCCGGAGCCGCTGATGCTCTGGTCCGTGTTGATCGCGGTGGCGGGGGCCTTCAGCCTGGCGTTCGGCTCGGCCATGCAGGAGCGCGACGCCGTTCGGGCCCCCGGAGGGCGGGTCGCCCGAGCGGGTTTCCTCCTGCACCTGCTGCGCCAGCCCCGTTGGCTGCTGGGCAGCGGTGCGGCCGTGTTGGGTGCGACGCTGCACCTGATCGCCCTCAGTGGGGCGCCCCTGACCATCATCCAGCCCATCGGTGTGACGGGCCTGCTGTTCGCCATCGTGCTGTCGGCGTTGTTCAACCGACAACGGGTGCCCCTCTCGCAGATCCTGGCCGGGGCCGCCGTCATGGTGGGTCTGGTCGGTGTCCTGTGGTTGTTCCCGCACGGTGCTCAGAGCCCCGTGATGTCGACCGGGACCGCGCTGTGGCTGTCCGGGATCGTCATCGGCTCGGGCACCATCGTGTACGTCACCGCCCAGTGGATGCCCAGCAACGCACGCGCGCTCGCGCTCGCCCTGGCCGGCGGGGCGGCGCTGGGCACCACCTCCGGGTTGGCCCGGGTGGTGTCCGCCAACACCATGGCCGACCCGATCCACCTGTTCGGTTGGCTGACGGTGTTGGCCATCGTCACCGCGGTGTTCGGAGCCCTGCTGTTGCAGAACGCCTACCGCACCGGTCACTTCGCCGCCGCCTACGCCACCCTGCTCATCGCCGACCCGGTGGTCGGGGTGGGCATCGGCGTCCTCCTCCTGGGAGAAGGTGTGCCCGACACCCCGCTGACGGCCACCGCGGCCGCGCTCTTCGCCGTCCTGGCGGTCCTGGGCACGGTGATCCTGGCCCGTTCCCGCCACCGAAACCCGGAGGCCGTCCCCAACGCTCCCACGACCACCACCGCCCACGGCCGCTCCCACTGAGGCATCGGCGACCGCCGCGAGCACCGCCACGTCGAACGAAGGAGTTCCCACCATGTTCCACCCCGAGAGTCCACTGAACGTGCTCATCGCGTCGGACACCTACCCGCCGGACGTCAACGGCGCCGGGTACTTCACCCATCGCCTGGCGGAGGGGCTGGCCGAGCGGGGGCATCGCGTGCACGTGGTGTGCCCCTCGGCGGAGGGCGAGCCGTACGTGACGGTGAACGGAAGGGTCACCGAACACAGACTCAGGTCGGTCCCGATCCCCTTCCAATCGGACATGCGGGCGGCCCTGCCACTGGGGATGGGAGGACACATATCCCGGATCCTGCGGCGCCTGGACCCCGACGTCGTCCACATCCAGAGTCATTTCACGCTGAGCCGTTCGACGCTGCGGCGGGCACGTTCGGTGGCCGTGCCGGTGGTGCTCACCAACCACTTCATGCCGGACAACCTGTACGCGCACGCCCGGGTGCCGCGGTCGATGCGGCGGGCCGCCGGCGCCGCCGCCTGGCGGGACATGGTGCGGGTGGCGATGGAGGCCGACCACGTGACCACGCCGACCCCGCGCGCCGCGGCGCTGCTGCGGGAGAAGGGGTTCGCCCGCGACATCGAGGCGATCTCCTGCGGGATCGACCTGGAACGTTTCCACCCGTGCTCGGATCGGTCCGGGCCGCGTGCCCGGTTCGGGTTGCCCGACCGCGCCACGGTGGTGTTCGTGGGGCGTCTGGACGAGGAGAAGCGGATCGACGAGACGATCCGGGCCCTGGCCAGGATCGCGCCGGAGCGGGACGTGCAGTTGGCGCTGGCCGGGACCGGGCAGCGTGAGGGCGAGCTGAGGGAACTGGCGGCCCGCCTCGGCGTGGCCGACCGCGTGTTCTTCCTGGGGTTCGTACCGGACGAGGACCTGCCGTCGGTGTACGCGGCGGGTGACGCCTTCGCGATCGCGGGCGTGGCCGAGCTGCAGAGCATCGCGACGTTGGAGGCGATGGCGACGGGGCTGCCGGTGGTGGCGGCCGACGCGATGGCCCTGCCGCACCTGGTGTCGGAAGGGCACAACGGGTACCTGTTCCCGCCGGGGGACGACGCGGTGCTGGCCGAACGTCTGCTCGCGGTGCTCGGTCCGGACCGGGAGAAGCTGGGGGAGGCGAGCCGTGAGGTCGCCCTGGAACACGACCACCACCGGTCGCTGGAGCGGTTCGAGCAGGTGTACCGGAGGCTCCGAGAATGGGGGGCGGCCGTCCTACCGGGGGAGCGTTCCCTGGTCGCCTGAACGACCGGTGCCCGGAGAACATCGGCCAGCAAAAGCGACATAAGCGGCTAATGCCACTTTCCGCATTCTTTGCGTAGCCAACAGTGATGTTCGGGCGATACAGGAAACACAAGTGGTTGTGTGGTTCGAAGGCATCAGTGGACAGACAGGCCTCGGCCGGACCGCCAAGGGCGGTAACACGACCGAGGGCCTCAACGATCGACTGCTCAGCGCCGAGCGGGAGGCGGGGTTCCATGAGCGAGACATGTCGGCGTTCGAACGTGAACGGATCGACCTGGAGCACCGGGTGAACCGGATGGAGGCGGAGCTGGATTCCCTGCGCAAGAGAAGGCTGGAAGCCTACGCGCGCTGGTGGAACGCTCGTGACGACCGTGACCGGGCCCGACACGTCTGTCGTCGGATCCGACGCAAGATCGACAAGGCGCGCCGAAGAGGGGACGGCGAGTGAGACCACGGAACCGATACCCGACCGATGAACGCGACACGTTCGCCACGTGTCGCGTTCGACGTGTGAGGCCCCCTGGGATCCGCCCTCCCGCCACGGACCCGCGTCACATGGTGGGCTCGTCGTCGGTGGTGAGCGGGTCGATGTCGTCCTCCACACCGCGCGCGGCCTGCCGCAGGGCGTCCAGGGTCACCCGCACCGCCGGCCTGCGCAGCGACGCCGGCCGCAGCACCGCGTACACGTGCCGGACCGGGGGCGAGGGCAGTTTCCGGTAGACCAGTCCCGCCGGAGCGCCCACCATCGCCAGCGCCGGGACCGCGGCGATTCCGATCCCCCTCGACACCAGGCTCAAGATCGTGCCCAGACCCTCGAACTCCCAGGTGGCGGCGGGCAGGCCGCCGGCTTCCTCGAAGAGCTTGTCCGTGCCGTAACGCGAACGCTCGCCCTCGGGCGCCACGATCCACGACTCGTTGAGCAGCCGGTCCAGGACCAGCGGGAACGTCGGCTCCGCCAACCGGTGGTCCTCCGGGACGGCCAACACCATCGGGTCCCGCAGCAGGTGGACGTGGCGTAGGGCGCTGTCCGCACCCCGCCCCGGGTGCTTGCCGCTCCAGTCGTCGACGATCGCGATGTCGACCTCGCGGGAACGCACCTTCTGCGTTCCGGTGGACAGCAATGTCTGCCGCAACACCAGTTGCATGCCCTGGTGCCGGCGCAACGGCGGCGCCAACTCGGGCGCGAACGCCACCGCGGCGGTCGGGAAGGCCGTGACGGTGACCACGCCCAAGGCCACGTCCGCCTGTTCGGCCAGGACCGACTCGGCCGCCTCGACCATCGCCAGGATCTCCTCGGCCTGGACCACCAGCAGCCGACCGGCATCGGTCAACTCCGCCCCGCGAGGAGAGCGATCCAGCAAGGCCACACCCGTCTCCCGTTCGAGCGTGGTCAGTTGCTGTGACACCGCCGAAGGGGTGTAACCGAGGGCGTTCGCGGTGGCGACGATGGTGCCCCGAACGCTGAACTCACGGAGCAACTGCAGACGATGGAGATCAAGCATAAGGACATCTTACGCTCAGCATCAAAAAGCCGCGCTTGTGCTGATGGCGATCGATGGGCAGGCTGGAACACAGAAGAGGTCAGACGAAGAGCGGAACACCGGCTCGGGGTCTGACCCCGTGCCTAACGCCATCTCGGAGATGAGTCGTCCATGACCGTCACTGTGTCCGCCACTCTCGCCGTCAACGAAGCACTCAACGAGAAGCGTCGCCAAGGGGTACGCGTGCTTCCACTCGGCTTCGGTGAGGCCGGCCTTCCGGTACACCCCGTCATGCGCGACCACCTCTCCGCGGGAAACGGCGCCAACGCCTACGGGCCGGTCGCCGGATCGGCGGCGCTCCGCGAGGCGGCCGCCGGCTACTGGAGCCGCCGAGGACTGGACACCGACCCGGACCTGGTCATCGCGGGCCCAGGCAGCAAGCCCCTGCTCTACAGCCTTCTCCTGGAGATCGGCGGTGACACCGCCATCGCCGCGCCCAGCTGGGTCAGCTACGCGGCGCAGAGCCGCCTGGTCGGCCAGAGCCCCATCATGGTGCCGACCGCCACCGGACAGGGCGGCGTACCCCAGCCCGACCTACTGCACGCCGCCGTCACCGACGCCCGCGAGCAGGGTCGCACCGTCAACGCCGTCGTCGTCACCCTCCCGGACAACCCGACCGGGACCGTCGCCGACGTCGAGACCGTTCGACGGCTCGCCGACGTCGCCCGCGAACTCGACCTCATCATCATCTCCGACGAGATCTACCGGGACCTCGTCCACCTCGACTCCGACGGCGAGGACCGCGTCGTCGTGCACAGCCCCGCCGAGTTCGCGCCCGAACGCACCGTCATCTCCACCGGCCTGAGCAAGAACCTGGCCCTGGGCGGCTGGCGGATCGGCGTCCTGCGCCTGCCCGACTCCGAGATCGGTCACCGGCTGCGCGGCGGACTCCTGGGGGTGGCCAGCGAGATCTGGTCCAGTCCGGCCGCACCGGTCCAGCAGGCCGCCTCGCACGCCTTCGCCGAACCCACCGAGCTCGTCGACCACATCGACCGCAGTCGCCGTCTGCACGGCATCGTCGCCCGAGCCGTCACCGACGTCTTCGTCGCGGCCGGGGCGAACGTCGCCGCGCCCAGCGCCGCCTTCTACCTGTACCCGGACTTCGAGCCCGTCCGGGAGCGCCTGCGGACCCTGCACGGGGTCACGACCGGGCCCGAGCTGACCGGACTGTTGCTGGACGGGTACGGCATGGGCGTCCTGCCGGCCGTGGAGTTCGGGGAGAGCCCCCACACCCTGCGCATGCGGGTGGCCACCAGCCTGCTCTACGGCGACTCCGAGGAGCGTCGTTACGCGGCCCTTTCCGCACACGATCCCCTGGCGCTGCCGTGGATCCGCGCCCACCTGGACCGACTCACCGAGGTGCTCGGCGGTCTGCTGGACAAGGGCCCGGCCCACGCCGCCACGGTCGTCCCGGTGCGACGCGAGGTCGCGCGGTCGGTGAGCTGATCCGGCCCCCACAGCTTGTGGCCGCCTCGTTTTAAGGGGGCGCGGCGGACACAACCGACGGGTCCCTCCCCATATCTCTCCCGGGGAGGGGCCCGTTCGTCATGTTCGGGGACGGTGGCACGGCGGGGTCACGGCCGCTGTGGGTCAGGCCCCCTGCGTCTGCGCCGACCGCTCGGCCAGCTCCCGGCTGGGGGCGATCACCGACCGGTAGTGCGCGACGAGGTCGGTGTTGACTGCGGCCCAGGTGCGGTGCTCCACCGAGGGCCGGGCCGCGGCCCGCATCGGCTCGCGCACCCGGTGGTTGTGCGCCAGCCGGCCCACCGCCACCTTCAGCTCACGCGACGAGTCGGGCGCGAACAGCAACCCGTTGTGCTCGTCGGTGATCAGGTCCAGCGGGCCACCCGCGGCGGGGGCCACCACCGGCACCCCGGAGGCCAGCGACTCCTGGACGGTCTGGCAGAAGGTCTCGTCGGCCCCGGTGTGCACGAACACGTCCAACGCCGCGTACAGCCGGGACAGGTCCTGGCCGGTGCGCTGACCGGTGAAGACCGCGTCGGGCAGCATCCGGCGCAGCCGGGCCCGGTCGGGGCCGTCACCGACCACCACGATCCGGATGTTGCGCAGGCGCGCCAGGTGACCCAGCAGCTCCACGCGCTTGTCCTTGGACAGCCGGCCCACGTATCCGACGAGCGTCTCGCCGTTCGGGGCCAGACGGCGCCGCAACCCCTCGGAACGGTGGTCGGGGTGGAACCGGTCGGTGTCCACCCCGCGACGCCACAGGGCCAACCGGGGGAATCCGCGGTCCGACAACGCCTCCACCGTGGCGGAGGAGGGCACCAGGGTGCGGTCCACGGCGGAGTGGATCCGGTGCAGCAACGACCAGAGCGTCTCGGTTCCGGGCAGACCGTACCGACCGGCGAAACCGGCCAGGTCGGTCTGGAACACGCCCACGGTCGGCAGCGCCCAACGTCGCGCCACGTCCACGGCGGCGGCGCCGAAGAGGGTGGGGGAGGCCAGGTGGACCACGTCGGGGGCGAAGGCGCGCAGGGCGGCGGTCATCGCCCGCCGCAGGGGCAGGCCGACCGCGAAGTCCCGGTACACGGGTAGGGGGACGGCGGGCAGTCGTACCACCGGGAACCCGGCGTACGAAGTGGGTCCGCGACCGGGCGCCAGCACCACGGCCTGGTGGCCCTCGGCGGCCAGGTGCTCCAGCACCCGACACACGGAATTGGTGACTCCATTGACCTGGGGCAGGAACGACTCGGTCACGACGGCCACCCGAAGAGGGCGGCCCGGTGGGGTGTTCGGGATGGTGTCGACGAGCGGGGTCATGGGGGACATGCGAACGGGCTCCCAACGCCGGAATATCGCTGCTCCCGACGCTAGGCTCGGAGTGTGAACCGGGGTCGCAGCCCGAGCGAACCCGCCCCGTCGGAAGGGGGAGGGTTGGAGGATCGGGCGGTGACCAGGCGTGTACGGTCGTCTGGCCGTCGCGTGACCCCGGGATGGCATGATCGCCGAAAACGTTGCAGGACACACCTTTGAGGAGTCGAGCGGTGACCCTGGTGGAATGGTCGAGGCTGGTGTTCGAGGAGCTCGAACTGTCCGGGAGCGAGCCGCTCCAGAAGGCCGACGTCGACAGGATCCTCGATCTGGCCCGAGACGCCGCGCACTCCGTCGCCCGCCCCGCGGCGCCGCTCACCACCTATCTGTTGGGTGTGGCGGTCGGTAGGGGAGCGGACCCGGAGGAGGCCGCGGCCGCGCTCAGCAGGCTCGCGCTGGCCCACGCCGAGGACGACGACAAGGCGGACTGAGGGTGCGCCCCGTCGCGCACCCGAGGTGACACCGGCGCGGCGCAACGTTCATGTCGAACACATGTGATTCGTTCGTTACGCGTCAGTGTCATTCTTTGCCGATATCGAAATGCACCCACCTGTGCCGATGTGACTCCGCGAACAACGGTCCCTCTGTTCCACCCTCGGATCTCTCGGCCCCACGCACTCACCGAAAGGGAGATCCCCTGTGGACCAACTCCTTGAGATGGCCGGCATCATCAGCGACGTCATCTGGGGACCCTTCGTCCTCATTCCGTTGTTGTTGGGTGTCGGTGTCTTCCTCACCATCCGGCTGCGCCTCCTTCAGCTGCTCAGGCTCCCGCACGCCCTTTGGCTCGCCCTCGTCCGTCGCAAGGAGGACTCCTCCGTCGAGGGCGACATCTCCCACTACCAGGCACTGAGCACCGCGCTCGCCGCCACCGTCGGCGTCGGTAACATCGCGGGCGCCGCGCTGGCCATCGGTGTCGGTGGCCCGGGCGCGCTGTTCTGGATGTGGTTCATCGGCATCTTCGGTATGGCCACCAAGTACAGCGAGGCCCTCCTGGGGGTGAAGTACCGCCGCACCGACGCCAAGGGTGAGCAGAGCGGCGGCCCGATGTACTACCTCAAGTACGGGATCAAGGGTGGGCTCGGCACCTTCCTCGGTGTCGCCTTCGCGGTCTTCGGCGCCATCGCGGCCTTCGGTATCGGTAACGGCACCCAGGCCAACACCGTGGCCCAACAGGTCAGCAGCGTCACCCCGCTGGAGCCGTGGGTCATCGGCCTCGCTCTGATGATCCTGTCCGGCGGAGTGATCCTCGGTGGCATCAAGAGCATCGGTCGTGTCGCCTCCGGCCTCGTGCCGATCATGATCATCGGTTACGTCGGCATCTGCCTCGTCGTGCTCATCGCCAACTGGCAGTCGCTCCTGCCCGCCTTCCAGCTGGTGTTCACCGACGCCTTCACCGGGACCTCCGCCGTCGGCGGTTTCGCGGGCGCCGGTGTCATGCTCGCCATCCAGATGGGCTTCGCCCGCGGCATCTTCTCCAACGAGTCCGGGCTGGGCACCGGTGGTATCGCCGCCGCCGCGGCCAAGACCAAGGAGCCGGTCCGTCAGGCCATGGTCTCCATGACCCAGACCTTCATCGACACCATCATCGTGGTGAGCATGACCTGCCTGGTCATCATCGTGACCGGTGTGTGGCAGGGAGACGAGGCCGAGGACGGTTCGCTGCTGACGTCGCAGGCCATGACCGAGGGGCTGGGTGCCATCAGCCCCACCTTCGGTACCGCGGGCGCCTACGTCGTCGCGGCCTCCGTGGCCGTCTTCGCCTTCAGCACCCTGCTCGGCTGGGCCTACTACGGTGAGCGGTGCGTGGAGTTCCTGGGCGGACGCAAGCTGGTCCTGCCCTACCGACTCATCTTCATCGTCATCATCTTCATCGGTTCGGTCGCCAGCCTCGACTCCGTCTGGCTGTTCAGCGACATCGCCAACGGCCTGATGGCGCTGCCGAACCTGGTGGGGTTGCTCCTGCTGTCCCCGGTCATCGTGGCGGAGAGCAAGAGGTTCTTCGGTCACCCCGATTGGCGTAACCCGGACGCGGTGATGGACGACGTCCAGCGCTAGCCGACTCGCACGCCCCACGGGGAGAATATGAAGGGGGGACCGGTCCGCACGGGCCGGTCCCCCCTTCGTGTGATCACCACCAGGCGTGGAAATGGTGCACGGGGCCCTGGCCGCCGCCGGCGTCGATCTCGTCGGCGTGGCGCAGCGCCTCGGTCAGCCAGGTCTTGGCGTCGGCCACGGCGGTGGCCACGTCCGGGCGTTGGGGGATCAGCGCGGCGATCGCGGAGGACAGGGTGCAGCCGGTGCCGTGGGTGTTGCGGGTCGCCACGCGCGTGGCGCTCAGCTCGACCGGGGCGGACTCCCCGTCGACCAGCAGGTCGACGCTGTCGGTCCCCGCCAGGTGCCCGCCCTTGAGCAGGATCCGACGCGGCCCCAGCTTCAAAAGCCTCTCGGCCTGGGAGCGCATCGTGGCCAGGTCCGTGGCCTCCTCCTCGTCGAGCAGGTCGGCGGCCTCCGGCAGGTTCGGTGTGAGGAGGTCGGCGCGCGGCAGCAGTTCACCGCGCAGCGCCTCCATGGCCGAACGCTCCAACAACCGGTCGCCGCTCTTGGCGACCATCACCGGGTCCACCACCACGTTCGACAGCCCGTGCCGGTCGATCGCGGCGGCCACGGCCTCGGTGACCTCGGCGGTGCCCAGCATGCCCACCTTGACCGCGTGGACCGTCGCGTCCTCGAACAGCGTCTCCATCTGGTCGACGACGAATGAAGCGGGGACACCGTGAACCCCGGTGACCCCGCGCGTGGACTGGGCGGTCAACGCCGTCACCACGCTCATCCCGAAGACCCCGTGGGCGGAGAACGATTTCAGGTCCGCCTGGATGCCGGCGCCCCCACTGGGGTCGCTTCCGGCGATGGACACGACGTTGTACACGCTCATCGGCGTTCCTTCGCTAGTACGAACTAGGGCAGGTTCGACGGGTGTGCTCTCAGCCGGGTCGTTTCCCCGGCACCCCGCGCCGTCGGGGTCGAAGCGCGGTGAAGCGCTCGCTCGACCCCGACTCGGTATGTGGTTGTGGGTACGACTCTAAGGGTCAGACGGAGACGCTCTCGTGGCCGGCCTCGACCTCACGCTGGAGCCGCTTGCGGCGCTCCCACAGGATGGACACCACGATGATGGCGAAACCGGCCACCATCAGGGCGACCGTCAACGGGACCTCGGTGGGAGCGAGGATCTCTCGGTCCTCGCTCTGCCAGGGCCACAGGGCACGCAGCGAACCCGCCATCAGGCCGGTCAGGACCACCAGGGTCAAGTGGTGGAAGTTCTCCAGGAAGTACTGGAGGACCTTGACGAAGAGCGCCAGGCCGGTGAGCGCGCCGAGGGCGAAGGCACCGATGTAGACGAAGTCGAGGTTCTCCAACGCGTCCTTGCTCGGAGTGTACAGACCGACGGCCAACAGGATGAAGGAACCGGAGACGCCCGGCAGGACCAGCGCGCAGATCGCTACCGAGGCGACGAGGAAGACCACCACCGGGTGCGGGGGCAGGTTGGCGCCGGGGAGACTGGTCAGGAAGAACGACAGTACGGCGAAGACCAGGGCCAGGAGGTAGTGTCCGGCCTTCCATGACTTGCCCGCGCCGGTGTAGGGGATCCACAGACAGGCGAGCACCAGACCGAAGAAGATCGCGTATGCGTACTGGGTGTACTCCTCCACCAGCGGGGCGATGAGCAGCAACGCTCCCACCAGGGCCACCGCCATGCCGATCAGGGCGGGGACGAGGACGGACCATTCCACCTGGCGGAACTGCTCCACAGCGCGGTCCTTGCCGCGACCTCGGGGCACGTCGGTGACGTAGCGCTTGATCCCGCTGACCATGTGGCCCGCGCCACCGATCAACTGGTCGTAGAGGCCGACGATGAGCGCGACGGTGCCACCGCTGATACCGGGAAGCGCTTCGGAGGTGCCCACGGCCCCGCCGCGCACCGCGTTGAAGATGTAGGAGCCTACTGAGTTGGCCATGAATGCTCGGGCGCGTCTTCCGGGGAACCGGGAAGGGGGCGCCGTCCTCCGTCCTGATGGTGCCGCCGGTCCCGTATCCACGGTGGACCGGACGGTCAAAGGGGTGCTTGGGTCGGCACGGACCTCGATGAACCCGCCGATGGTACGGTCCCGGGTCCAACATCGAGGTTCGTCACTCCGGCCACACGATGGGGGAGGGGGACCGCGAGCCCCGGGCCGGCTGTGGCCATTCTAGTGCCGTCGGCGAGGGCGGAAGGCGTCCCGGAGCTGTCCTGGAGGCATCGAAAGGGCGCCGAAACCACGTTTCGGCTGCTTGGTGGCGTACCGACTCGGAGACCGAAATGAGAGGTGCCACAGAGGGAGGATGAGGAGACCTCCCGGAGCCCCCGTGGGTCACCGCGATTGAGGGCTGGGGGTACCTTCCCCGGCCACCGAAGCGGCCCAACGGTAGTCCTGTTTGCCCACGGCGGTGCGCCGGACCCGGTCCACGAAGTGCACCGTCCGGGGCACCTTGAACCCGGCCAACCGAACCCGGCAGTGGGCGCGCAGCGCCTTCTCGTCCGGGCTGCCGCCGGGGGCCAACGAGACCAGGGCCGTGACCCGCTGACCGAGGTTCTCGTCCGGAGCGGGCACCACGATCACGTCGTCCACCGACGGGTGGGCCTTGAGCACGGCCTCCACCTCCTCGGGGTACACCTTCTCCCCGGCGGTGTTGATGACCACGCTGCCCCGACCCAACAGGACGATCGAACCGTCCGTGGCCCGGGTCCCGTAGTCGCCCGACAACGCCCAACGTCGCCCCTCGGCGTCGGTGGGAAAGGTGCGAGCGGTGGCGATGGGGTCGTTGTAGTAGCCCAAGGGGATCCGTCCGGTCCGCGCGATCCGTCCGACCCGCGGCGACCCCGGCCGCAACGGACGCAACGCCTCGTCGAGCACCGAGATGCTGCCACCCATGGTGAAGCTGCGACGGTCGGTGGTGTCGGCGACCGTGGCCGCCTCGTCGGGTGCGGTCGCCGAACCGCACACACCCGTCTCCGAACCCCCGTAGGAGTCGGCCAGGGCCACGTCCTCGCGCCAGGCCTTCCACAGGTTGCGCACCGCCGGGGTCAACGGGGTACCACCGGAACGCACCGAGGTCAGGTCCGGGCACAGCTCGGGTTCGGTGAGCAGGTGCCGCGCCAGTGGCCGCGCCATCGCATCGCCCACCAGCTGGAGCGCGTGTACGCCCTCGCGGTGCGCCAGTTCCAGCACACGGTCCGGTCTGAAGCTGCGGTCGGTGGACAGCACCACGCGCTTGCCGCACAACAACATGCTCAACGCGTGCCACTGCCCGGCCGCGTGCATGACCGGACCCAGGACCAGCATGCGCTGCGGGAAACAACGAAGGGCGCGTTCGGCCACTTCCTCGGGGGTGCGTGCGCGCGGGGTGCCGGGGGAGCGACGTTCCACGGCGGCGCGAAAGACGTCGGCCTGGCGCCACAGCACACCCTTGGGGTACCCCGTGGTGCCGCCGGTGTAGAGCAGGTAGTGGTCGTCGCCGCTCGTGCCGGGAAGCGCGCTCCGGGGGGTTCCGACGTCCTCGCCCTGCGCGGTCAGGGCGGACTCGTAGTCCGTCCCCTCGGCGGTTCGCTCGGTGCCGTCGGCCAACAGCAGCACGTGGCGCAGTCGTGGCAGATCCGGTCGGATGGCCGTGACCGTGGCAGCCAGGGAGTCCTCGGCGATCAGCGCCGCCGCGTGCGAGTCGGAGAGTACGTGTCGCAGTTCGCCGGCCACGTACCGGTAGTTGACGTTGACCGGCACCGCTCCGGCGCGCAGCACACCGAGGAACGACTCCATCCACTCGGCCCGGTTGAACGACAGGATCGCCACGTTTTCACCAGGGCGCACACCCGCGCCGACCAGGTGTCGGGCCAATCGGGTGGCCCGTTCGTCCAAGGCGCGGTAGGTGAGCCGACGTGGGCCCGCGACGAGGGCGATCCGCTCCGGTACGGCCTCGGCGACCGCCGCCATCAGCGCAGGGAGGGAGAAAGGGGTATCCGAAGACGTGTGTGGCACGGCTGATCCTCCCTGGCGTTCGTGTGACGGCCGTCCCCGGCGAAGAGGCTCGCGGCGGCTGTGACTGTACGGCGACCGTACCCGTCAGAAACCGGGCTGATCGTGATGAGGGCTGTGTACCGCGTCACCTGCGCGACCATGCCCGTGACCCCCTTGTGACCGGGGTTCGGAAGAGCCCCGCTCAGGCGGTGTACCGGCATGGAGCGCACATGGGTTTCGGGCGTCGGTCGCGCGCGGTGATGTCGGCCACCTCTTGTGTGCTCACCGGATGATCTGCTCAACTCTTGGAGATCCCGCCGCGGAGGCTCTACCCGGCCCCACGGTGGGTATCTACTGTCTGACATCGGTCAATGGTGATCGGAGCGGCTAGATGACCACCCAGAACCTGGGACAGCAGGACTCCGCCGGAAACCCCGCCGGACACGCACTTTCCAGCTCGGACCACATCGAACTCGCGCAGGCCAGATCGGCGCACAACTACTCACCCCTTCCCGTCGTGATCTCCGAGGGCCGTGGCGCCTGGGTGACGGACGTCGAGGGAAAGCGGTACCTCGATTGCCTGGCCGGGTACTCGGCCATGAACTTCGGCCACCACAACCCCGACCTCCTGGCGGCGGCGCACGCCCAGCTCGACCGGGTGACGTTGACCAGCCGGGCCTTCTACAACGACCGGTTCGGACCATGGGTGAGAGACCTGGCCGACATGGTCGGCAAGCAGAAGGTCCTGCCGATGAACACCGGTGCCGAGGCGGTGGAGACCGGCATCAAGGTGGCCCGTAAGTGGGGCTACGAGGTCAAGGGCGTTCCCGAGAACCAGGCGACCATCGTCGTGGCGGGCGCCAACTTCCACGGACGCACCACCACCATCATCTCCTTCTCCTCGGATCCGGAGGCGAAGACGGGTTTCGGCCCCTACACGCCGGGCTTCCGCTCCGTGGCCTACGGGGACGCCAAGGCCATCGAGGACGCCGTCGACGACACCACGGTCGCGGTGCTCATCGAACCGGTGCAGGGTGAGGCGGGCGTGATCGTGCCGCCCGCGGACTACCTGCCCCGGGTCCGGGAGATCTGCGACGACAACCGCGTGCTGTTCATCGCCGACGAGGTACAGGCCGGACTGGGTCGCACCGGCACCATCCGGGCCTGTGAGCACAGCGGGGTGGTCCCGGACGCCTACCTGTTCGGCAAGGCGCTGGGCGGCGGCATCCTGCCGGTTTCGGCCATGGTCGCCGACGAGGACGTGTTGGGTGTCATCCAGCCCGGCCAGCACGGGAGCACCTTTGGCGGCAACCCGCTCGCCGGGGCCGTCGGAGAGACGGTCGTGCGCATGCTGAGTGAGGGCCCCTACCTGGAGAACGCCCGCAAACTGGGCGAGGTCCTCAAACGCCGGCTGGACGAGTTCGTTGGCGACGGGGTGGTCTCGGCGCGCAGCATCGGCCTGTGGGCCGGCGTGGACGTCGACCCCGAACTGGCCTCCGGCAAGGAGCTGTGCAAGCGGCTCGCCGAGCACGGGGTCCTGGTCAAGGACACGCACGGTTCCACCGTGCGGATGTCGCCGCCCCTGGTGATCACCGAAGAGGACCTCAACTGGGGTCTGGACCGCTTCGCCGAGGTCATCGCCGAACTCAAGGCGGAGAAGAAGTAGCGACGGGGGAGCGGGGGCCGTTCGCGGCCCCCGCCTCCACCGGCCGTCCGAGCGTCGATCGAGAACCGGGTCAGGAGTCGGTGTCGGAGTCCGCCTCGGCGGCCTCCTCCGCACCCTCGTCGGCGGCGGGTTCGTCCTCGGGCTCGCCGTTCACCGGGTCCAGCGGACCACCGAGTTCACGGGACAGTTTCTCCGGGGACACGCTCTCCAACCGGTCGCGGGACTGGTACAGCACCCGTTCGGGACCCTCCAGGATCTGTAGGCGCACCCGCTCGGCGACCGAGCGCTGCCCCTCGGCGGTCGGATGGAAGCTCGCGCGGTCCACCTTCAGCCCCTCGCCCAGTTCGCCCAGAACGATGCCGTTGAGCCAGGCGTCGTCCGCGCTGACCTCGTGGCCGGTCAACGAACTGAACACGTTCACGTACTCCACGCTGCCGACCTGGCGCGAACCGTAGACCTCGCCGTCCACCCGGTAGGCGGTGTCGCGGATGCGGTCGTTGAACCGCTGGGCGACGGTGTTCAGCCAGAGTTGGTCACCGTTGGAGAGCGTGTAGTACATGCCGGGCGGCTCCTCCGGGAAGAGCCTCGGGTAGCCCAGGACCAGGACACGGGCGTCGGGGGCGCGGTCGCGGATCTCACCGAGCACCTCGGTGAGGGTCTCCTCGAACGTGTCCATCTTCTCCTCGACCTCGGCCTCCTGGTCGGTGCAACCGGTCCGCTCCAAGAGGGGCATGCGCACGATGCAGGTGCGCAGCACCGAGATGAACCCGAGGTCGTTGCCGCCGATGCCCACGGTCACCAGCGAGGTGTTCTCGGTGACGCGTTCGAGCTGGGACTCGGAGGTGCCGACCTGTTCGAGCATCTCCGAGCCGCGGTGTCCACTGCACGCGTAGAACCCCAGGGAGCCCACGAAGTCGAACTCCTGCTCGATGAGCTTGGGGTAGGCGTTCTCCGAGCGCCAGCACTCGCCGGGTTCGGCGGTCTCGGGGTCGTATTCGCCGGCGCCGTCACCGGAGGAGTAGGAGTCGCCCAGGGACACGTAGTTGCCCCACAGCGCGGCCTCCTCGGGTTCCACGCGCACCCGCCAGTCGATCTCCTCGTCCTCGGTGATCGGTGGCAGCGCCTCGCCGGGGCAGACCCCGCCGGTGACGTCGCACCACAGGGCCAGGATCCCGTCGCGGCTGACGGGGACGGCCATCACGACGACCATGACCAGGACCAGGGCGGTCGCGACGATCACGGTGACCTTGGATCGGCGGCGTCGCCTGGGCGGCTCGGCGTCCTCGATGTCGAAGGCGTTCGCGCCGGCGCCCGGCACCTCGGGCGGGTGGTGAACCTCTGAGGGGGTGTTCTCCTCGGCGGCACCGTCGTCATCGGGACCGGGGGTCCCCTCGGGCACGTCCGGCCCACCCTCGCGTGATGACACGGCCGCTAGCCTCCCGCGTTACTCGGGCCTGTGGTCCAGCAGCCAGACTACCCGTGGTGATTCGTGCGGATTACGTCCGGAACCGGCCGTGTGAGGGGTTCTCCGGGGTGTGGGGGCCGACCCGTGGGCATGGAGATGACGAGGCGCCCCAGCGGCGGCCAAGCCCGCTGGGACGCCCCGAACCCGTGCCAGGGAGGCGCGCTTACGACTCTGCCCGCATCACACCCCCGCGGTCACCCGTGGAAGACCACAAAGAATCGGTGTGGATTCCTGGCTCACTCGTACGGACCGGGGCTCCGCCGGTGTGCCCGCGCCCCGGTTCCACCGGTGTGGGCCGCGTGACCAAAGAGGGGGCTGGAATCTTTGTCGGCTTCCACGACTGATGAATCGTGGATCCGCCGATACGTTTCCACTGCAAGTCGCCGAATCGTCAAGGGGACCTCTTGAACCTGCTCATCACCGGTATCACCACCCAGTCCTCCATCGCCTACGCGATCGCGGAGGAGGCCATGAACCAGGGCCACGACGTCATCCTGACGAACCCGCCCGGACGCGCCTTCTCCATCTGCGAGCGCATCGCCAAGCGGCTGCCCAAGGAACCGGTCGCGGTGCTGCCGATGGACGTCACCGACCCTGAGCAGATCAAGGCCACCGTCGAGGCGATCGGTGAGCACTGGGACCACTTGGACGGGGTGCTGCACGCCATCGCCTACGCCCCCGAGTCCGCGCTGGGCGGCAACTTCCTCAACACCGACTGGGAGGACGTCTCCAAGGCGATCCACATCTCCGGTTACTCCCTGGCCGCCCTGACCGTGGGCATGCGCGACCTGCTCGCCAAGGCCCCCGAGGGCGCCGGCGTGGTGTCGCTGACCTTCGACGCCAGCGTCGCCTGGCCGGTCTACGACTGGATGGGGTCGGCCAAGGCCGTCCTGGAGAACTCGGCCCGCTACCTGGCCCGTGACCTGGGCCCGGACCGCATCCGCGTGAACACGATCTCCGCCGGCCCGATCAAGTCCCTCGCGGGTGGGTCCATCCCCGGTTTCTCCCAGATCGCCGACTCCTGGGGCGACCACTCCCCGCTGGGCTGGGACACCAAGGACACGTCGGTGGTCGCCGGTCCGGCCCTGTTCCTGATGTCGCCCGCCGCCCGCGCCATCACGGGCACGGTCATGCACGTCGACGGCGGCTACCACGCCATGGGTGCCCCCCTGGCCCCCGCAGAGCCCGAGAACGACTAGGGACCGGGCGGTGGAGGCGGCGGGGTTCGAGGAGGGCGAGACCTCCGAACGCTAAGCTGTGGGATCCCCCCATCCCCCAGATGGCAAGGCGGACGCTCTTGCTCGAATCCCCCGAACCACTGCGGGTCAGTATCGATCCCGGGTTGCCGGAACACCATGCTCGCGGTGTCCGGCGTGCGTTGAACCAGGCACCTGAGGCGGTGGGCCGGCTCAGGGCCGAGGACCGGCCGGAGAGCCGGCGGGTCGGTCATGCCATGGGGCTGCTCGGGCTGTGCGGGCTGGGAGTCCTGGAGTGGCTGTTCTGGGACTCGGCACAGACCATCGGCGCGGTGCTCGGCTTCGGGATCTTCCTCCTCCACCTTCGACATCGATACCGGCGCAAGGCGGACGAGGCGGAGGCCTCGATCGATCCTCGGGTGACGATCGCGTTCTTCGAGGACTCGTTCGTGGTGGACACGATGCTCGATGACGTGGATCGGGCCCGACTGGGGCGGATCCAACGTGTGTCCGAAGTGCTCCTGGAACAGGGCCACGACCTGAGGTGGGTGGCCGAACGGGAGTGGGGTCTGGCGGTGAGGCTCCCGGCCCTCACGCTCGATCGGGTGAGGGCCGAACGTTGCTCGCGCAAAGGTGAGCGGGAGCGGCGCGGGGCGGAGACGTCGACGCACGAGGCCTTCGTGGACGGATGGATCCGCTACCTGGAGGACGCCGCCGGGGTCAGGCCGGGACCGGGGAGGCCAGGCTGAAGGCGCGCGGCCCGGGGCCGTGGCCGCGCAGGTGCGAGGACCGCTCGATCGCTTCCGCCAGGGTGACGTTCGCGCCCGCGTCGGACCACCACAGGGTGCGCTCCACGGTGGGAAAGGCTCCGCTGTCCTCGCGGTAGGCGAGCAGGTCGGGGTGGGCCTCCTCCACGAAGGTGCGCAGTTCGATGGGCCCCCGCCACAACCGAACCAGATGCACGCGGTCCATTTCGTGGTGGAAATGGACCTCTCCCAGGTGGCCCGAGTGGTCCTTGACCCGGTTCCGGAGCGCGCGGGCGAGGGTGGCCAGGTGAGTGTGGTCGCCCTGGATCACGTGGTGTTCGACCAACGTCGTTTGCGGACGCGGAACTTGCGGCCTGGGGCCTCGGGAGGCGGCGGCGTGGCGACGACGAAGCAGGGTGCTCATGAGGATTCTCCTTCAAGTGGACCCTGTGATCGAGGCCACTTTGGCTCTGGTGGATCCACGAACTTGATGCCATTCTCGGAAGGGCAGGCCATGATGGCGAGATCCAATGGAGCGAAAAATGGACCTTGTTCGGCGGACCGATGAGCTCGTGGGTCTTCTCGGCTCCTGGACGAGCGGCTCCGGCGCCCTCTACAAACGCCTGTCCGAAGCCCTGAAAGACCTGGTCGAGCAGGGTTCGCTCGCCCCCGGGGAACGCCTGCCGTCCGAACGGGCGTTGGCCGGCGCGCTCCGAGTGAGTCGCACCACAGTGGTGGCCGCCTACGACCACCTGCGCGAGGAGGGGACCCTGGAGAGCCGCCAAGGCAGCGGAACCCGGGTCAACAGCGCCCTGCCCCCGGTGATCTCGGACGGGTGGACCGCCGGCGGCAACGGCAACCCCGTCTACGGCACGTTGCTGCGCACCGATGACTCGCTCATCTCCGCCTCCTGCCTGCGCACCCCCGCCCTGGAAGGGGTCGAACGCGCCGTCCGCGAGGTCGTGGCCCAGGACCTGCCCTCACTGATGGCGGAGAGCACCTACCACCCGCGCGGCCTGCCCGCCCTGCGCGAGGCGATCTGTCGTTACTACGAACGCCAGGGGTTGCCCACCCACCCCGACCAGATCGTCGTCACCACCGGCGCCCACCAGGCGGTGTCCCTGGTCGCCCAGCTCTACCTGCGGCGGGGGACCAAGGTGGTGGCGGAGGACCCGAGCTTCGCCGGGTGTCTGGACCTCATGCGCGACCGCGAGGCCGAGATCATCCCGGTGCCCCTCGATGACCAGGGCATCGATCCGAACGGGGTGCGCCGCGCGATCGCCGAGCACCGCCCGCACCTGATGTACCTCATGCCCTCGTACCACAACCCGACCGGCGTGATGATGTCCGCGGTCCGCCGCAGGGAGCTGGGGGAGCTGTCCGCGCGTTCGGGGGTGCCGATCCTGGAGGACAGCGCCTACACCGGCATCCGCGCCGAGGACGAACCCCCACCGCTGGCGGCCTTCGCCCCGCGCGGAGCGGAGGTCATCACCGTCGACTCGCTCTCCAAGGTGGCCTGGGCCGGGCTGCGGGTGGGGTGGCTGCGCGCACCGGCCGAGATGGCGTTGCGGTTGAGCCGCCGCAAGATCCTCGCCGACCTGGCGGGCCCGCTGCTGGACCAAGCGGTCGGGGTGCGCTTGATGGACGACTACGAAGCGCTGGCCCACGACCGTTCGGAGACCCTGCGCGAGGCCATGGCCCACATGGAGGAGATGCTGCGGCGGGACCTGCCCGGCTGGGAGTGGCGCACCCCTGATGGTGGGGCTGCGCTGTGGGTGCGGCTGCCGGGTGTCGCCGCCCGGGCCTTCGCGCAGGTGGCGCTCTCGCACGAGGTCGACCTGGTGCCCGGTCCGGTGATGTCGGCGTCGGGCGGCGGGTGCCACGAGGAGTACTTCCGGCTTCCGGTGTCCTACGACCGCGCCACCCGGGAGGAGATGGTGTGGCGGCTGACCCGTGCCTGGCGCGAACTGGACCGGCACGGTCCGATGGTCGGCCACCCGGACACCCTGGTCGTCTGAGGGCGAGGACCCCGAAGACGACCCCCGGACGAGGGGGAGGGCGGCACCGATCGGTGCCGCCCTCCCCCGTTCGAACGCACGAGAACGTTCGTTCGAGGTGCTAGCCCAGCCGGGTCTTGCGGGCCTCGGTGAAACGCTGCTGGACGTCGGCCCAGTTGACGACGTTCCAGAACGCCTTGACGTAGTCCGCCTTCACGTTCTTGTACTGGAGGTAGAAGGCGTGCTCCCACATGTCCAGCATGAGCAGCGGCTGCGTGCCGATGGCGATGTTGCCCTGCTGGTCGAACAGCTGCTCGATGATCAGGCGCTGACCCAGGGCGTCCCAGGCCAGGATGGCCCAGCCCGAACCCTGGATGCCCAGAGCCGCGGCGTTGAAGTGCCCGCGGAAGGCGTCGAAGGACCCGAACTGGTCGTCGATGGCCGCGCCCAGCTCACCCTCGGGCTTGTCGCCACCGTCCGGGGACAGGTTCTTCCAGAACACGGAGTGGTTGACGTGGCCGCCCAGGTTGAACGCGAGGTTCTTCTGGAGCTGGTTCACGGTCCCGAAGTCGCCGGCCTCGCGGGCCTCGGCCATCTTCTCCAGGGTCGTGTTGGCGCCCGCGACGTAGTTGGCGTGGTGCTTGTCGTGGTGCAGCTCCATGATCTGACCGGAGATCCACGGCTCAAGGGCCGCGTAGTCGTAGGGCAGCTCGGGAAGCGTGTACGGCGCAGACATACTCTGACGCACCTTTCCAGGACGATATTCGTCGTGTTCTTACCAGCGATGGGATCGCTAACCAGCAAGCTATCAGCAGCGGAAGCGAGTCCCCGATGTCAGCTCGTGGACACGGGCGGCCGGGAATAAAATCGGGCCGGACCGTCGTTGCCGTGCCGGTCCGAAGGCGACCCCATGCTCCTCATCCCCCCTGCCCGCCACAGAGGTCCCGTGAACCCCGGGAGCCCGACGAATCCTCCCGTCGGATCCGTCGGGGCGCCCCTTAAGACAGGAACCCTCCGTATTCTCGATCTCGGGTGATTCGGTCCGGTCCCGCTACCCTGACCCGCGTGCCCCCGAATCGCGATTGAACGTTGACCGCGTGTTCGTCCGACATTCACCGTGGTGGCATCGGCCCGGGGGAGAATTCATCGTCGAATTCGAATGGCCATGCCCACGAAGCCTCGTTCGGTGAAACACGCTTCCTGATCTTCCGAGGCCGTCTGCGCATATGAGTGAAACCACGACCGGGGTTCCCACCCCCGGCGACCCCCGCATCCCCTCGGTCACCGACACTCGGCGGACCGTCCGGACCGGAGGCGGTTTTCGCCCCGAGATCGAGGGGCTGCGCGCCATCGCCGTGGTCCTGGTCGCGGTCTACCACATCTGGTTCGGACGGGTCTCCGGTGGCGTGGACGTGTTCCTGCTGCTCACCGGCTTCCTCATCACGGGTTCCCTGGTGCGCGCCGTCGAACGCGACGGTCGGGTCCGGTTCGTCGCCTTCTGGGCCCGGTTGGCCAAACGTCTGGTGCCCTTGGTCGCGGTGGTCCTGCTCGCCATCATGGCCGCCATGTACGTGTGGCTGCCCAGTTCACGCTGGGAGGGCCTCCTGGAGGAGGTACGGGCCGCCGCGTTCTACCACGAGAACTGGACCCTGGCCGGTAACGCGGTCGACTACCTGGCCCGCGAGACGGCCGCCGGCCCCCTCCAGCACTTCTGGTCGCTGTCCATCCAGGGGCAGTTCTACCTGCTGTGGCCGGTGCTGGTCACCGTCGCCGCGTTCATGGCCACCAGGATGGGGTTGCCGCTGCGCCGGAGCCTGCTCGTGCTGGTCACGGCGTTGTTCGCCCTCTCCCTGAGCTACTCGGTGTACATCACCGCCCACGACCAGGCCTGGGCCTACTTCGACACCGGCGCCCGGCTGTGGGAGCTGTCCCTGGGCGCGATCCTCGCCCTGGTCATCACGGAGCTGCGCGTGCCCACGCGGGTCAGGATCTTCCTCGGCTGGTTCGGGTTGGTGGCGCTGGTCTCCTGCGGGTTGCTCCTCCAGGTCTCCACGCTCTTTCCCGGGTACGTCGCGCTGTGGCCGACCGGCGCGGCCCTGCTGGTCATCGTGGCCGGTGGCACAGGCAGCAGGTTCGGGGCCGATCGGCTGCTCACCTGGAAGCCGCTGATGTCGGTGGGCCGCTTCTCCTACGGGCTGTACCTGTGGCACTGGCCGATCCTGGTCTGCTATCTGGAGGTGACCGGGAGACAGACGGCCACGCTGATGGGAGGGGCCGCGATCCTGGGCGCCTCGTTCGTGCTGGCCTGGATCACCCATCAGGTGGTGGACGGGGGCGTCGATCGCCTCACCCGACCGGAACACCGTCGCGGGCCCGGATGGTCGGTCATGATCGCCGTGCTCTTCCTGGTTCCGGTCCTGATCGTCGCGCAGTCGTGGTCGCAGCGGTTGGAGGGGGAACGCGTGGAACGGGTGCAGGAGGTCATCGAACCCGAGACGTACCCGGGCGCGCGGGTGGTCGCCGAGCCCGACCTGCTGACGGTACTGCCCGACGTGCCGGTACGCCCGGCCCCGGAGGACGCCCAGGGGGACCTGTCCTCCCACCATCAGGAGGGCTGCCACGTCAACCTCGTCGTCGAGGAACTGGTGGTCTGCGATCGGGGGCCGGCGGACGCGGAGCACACGTTGGCGCTGGTGGGAGCGTCGCGCACCGCCCACTGGTATCCGGCGGTGGAGAAGGTCGCGGCCGAGCACGGGTGGCGGCTGGTGTCGTTCACCAAGAGCGGCTGTCCGTTCGGTCTGGCCACGTCGACCCGGGATGGGGAGGTGTTCCAGGAATGCGAGGTGTGGAAGGCCGATGCGTTGGCGGAGTTGGAGGAACTGAACCCCGACGCGGTGTTGCTGTCCTCAACGAGGGCGTTCGCCGATCGTGAGGTGGTCCAAGAGGGCTACACGGAGATGTGGTGGCACCTGAACGACCTGGGCATCGACGTGATCGGCCTGCGTGACCTGCCCCGACTGCCCTACCGTGGCGCGGAGTGCCTGGAGTCCACCGAAGCGGTGGAGTGCACCAGCCCCGTTTCGCGCAGCCTGCGGGAGGTCGACCCGGCCGCGCAGCTGGAGGAGCTGCCACCCAACGTCACCCTGCTGGACCTGACCGAACACGTGTGTCCGGACGGCGCCTGTGACGCGGTGGTGGGCAACGTACTGGTCTACTGGGACCACTCGCACATCACCGCCACCTACGCGGCCACCCTCACCCCGGTGGTGGAGAGCGCGCTGTTGGAGGCCACGGATTGGTGACCCGGGCCCCGTCGCGACGACCTCGCCCGGATGACGTCCGAGGGTGTTCCGGGCTGGCTTCATGCCGATCCGACGGTTTTCCGTGGCACTTCGGAATCCCTTTCCAGAAATTCCGGACACGCTTTGGTGATATCGGAGTGATCGTCCGGTGAACGATGCGGTAATTGACGCTCTCCTGGGTTTCGGATGCGCATACTCGGCACCCCCGGGCTCTTTCAAGGCGTTAATGTCGAAGACGCACAGTGGCCTTCCCCGCTGATGCGGTTCCGAACGGTTCCGCGTGCTGATCCGCGCGTCGGTCGCCGCACCCCTTTCGCGGAGGTAACCCCCATGAGCTCCCTCAAGAAGAAAATTCGCCGATCGCTGCCCGTGGTCGGACTCCTCGGTCTGGCGGCCGTCGCGACCCCGATCGCCCTGGGCGTCCTGGGGCTGGTGACCTGGGGCGAGGCCGTCCTGGCCGTCACGGTCCTGTTCCTGGGCGTGGCGATGCTCGGCCTCGCCGTGGGGTTGTCACGACTGCGCCGATCGGTGCTGGAACTGTCCACGTCGGTCCGCACGCAGACCGGCCAGGTCACCGAACTCTTCGGGCAGGACCGGCTGGAGCTGGCCCGCTCCCTCGACGGGGTGCGCGCCGAGGTCAAGGAACTGCGCGACGTCGCCCTGCCCCGGGCGATCCACAAGATCACCCGCGCCGGTGTGCGGAGCGGACGCGACGACTACGAGCAGCAGGTCGCCTGGACCGAGCTGCGCGAGTACCTGGACGTGGCCCCGTTCATGCCGCCGCTGCGCGGTTGGGCCGCCTCCCCCGACGTGCTACGGGTGTTGGTCCGCGTCATCGACCGGGACCGTCCCGAACTCGTGGTGGAGTGCGGCAGCGGTTCCTCCAGCGTGTGGATCGGCTACGCGCTGCGCAAGGCGGGGGCCGGTCGTCTGGTCGCGATCGAACACGACGCGCGCTACGCCGAGCTCAGCCGCGCCCTGGTCGCCACCCACGCCCTGGAGGACATCGTCGAGGTCCGGCACGCGCCGCTCACCCCGGTACCCGCGGAACTGGCCGACGGGGTGTCCGCCGAGGTGCCCTGGTACGACACCGAGGCCCTGAGCGACCTCAAGGGAGTCGGACTGGTCTTCGTCGACGGCCCGCCCGCGGCCACCGGACCGGAGGCCCGCCACCCGGCCGTTCCCGCGCTCCTGCCAGCCTGCACCGACTCCGCCGTGTTCGTCCTCGACGACGCCGACCGCGACGAGGAACGCGCCCTGGGCGACCGGTGGCTGGCCGCTCACCCCGAGCTGACCCGCGTCGAGGAGGCCACCGAGAAGGGGGCGCACGTCTTCACCCGTACACCCTGATCCTCCCTCCCCCGAGCGTCCCCCATTCTCCCGATCCGCAGCAGAACCGAGAAGGTCACCGATGATCACCACCGTCCTCCGGCAGGCCCTGCGCGCACGTGGCGAAGAGCCCGCCGTGCTCTGCCACAGTGGGGCCGACACACTCCGGGAGGTGTCCGGGGCGCCTCGGCGGCCCGGGGACCTGCTCGTGGATCTGGGCGCTCATCCTCTGGGCGAACCGCTCCGGATCGACTCCGTCGAAGGCGCGGAGGTGGAACCCGTCGCCGGGCTGGTGGCGTTGGTCGCCGCCACCCCCACCGACCTGAACCGGGCCCTGACCGCCGCCGTGCACCTGCCCCGGACCGTGCAGGTGGTGGTCGCGCTCCTGGACACCCCGGGCCACCAGGACCCGCCGGTGCCCGCGGGACCGGGCATGGGCCAATGGCGTGACCTGCAGGAACTGCGGGTGCGGCGGATGGGCAAGCGCGGTTGGGTTTGCGAACTGTTCTTCCCCAACGCGATCGATACCGCCCAGGTCCTCGACTCCGTCCTGCACGGCACCCGAGGCCGCCGACGCGGGCCGATGGTGGCACCCCTGACCGCGCTCAGCGGCCCCGAGTCCTCGCTGTGGCGGCCTGGCGACACCGGCGCGCACGGCATCGACGCGACCGGCCCCGTCCCGCTGCGTCGGGTCACCCCCGTCGCCGACCTGGCCCTGCGCGTGCACGACGACGCGGCCCCGGAGTGGAACGAGGAGACCGTCCCGGTGCTGGACCGCGCGGCCACCACGGCCGACGCCTGGGAGGCCCTCACCGGGACCGACGGTCGCGCTCGCGCCGAGCGGGTCGTCGCCGAGCAGAGCCCGGCCGCTCGGGTCACCGTCTCGCCCGCCCACCTGGTGGCGCCGATCGACGAGACCACCGTCAACCCGACCGGGTTCTCCAAGGCCGAGAAGGGGCCCCTGGGACACCTCACCGTGCACGGGGACCGCGCCGTCATCCGTGAGGGGAACAAGGACCTGGTCGCCGTGGCGGCCGACGGCACCGTCACCGACGTCGACCTGACCCACCTGCGTCACCTGCGCGGGGTGAGCGTCGACTGGTCCGGGCACACCGGCCCCACGGCGGCGGTCCGCGCGGTGGCCTCCCTGGCCGCCGGGGGCGTTCCCCTTGTCGCCGGCCCCGTGCCCTCCTGGGCCGCCGGTCTGGGCACGCCGCTGACCGAACTCCTGGCCGGGGCCACCGACGCCGACCTCACCGACCGATTGGCCCGCGAGGAGCACAGCATCCGGCTGCGCCGCGCCGCCCTTTACACACACGGTCTGCGCTCACGCTGGCGCGCGCTCGGCGCGCGGGCCGGGATCCCACTGCCACCCGCACCCCGGATCTCGGTCATCCTGTGCACCCGACGCCCCGAGATGGTCGGCTTCGCGCTCGCCCAGATCGCCCGACAGCGCGGGGTCGAGTTGGAGACGGTGCTGACGCTGCACGGGTTCGGCGCCGACCGGCCCGAGGTGCTCTCGGCGATCCAGGCCTACCGTGACACCGGTCTGGCGATCACCGTGCACGAGGCCTCCGCCGACCAGATCTTCGGGTCGGTGCTCAACGACTCCGTCGCCCGCGCCTCCGGTGACCTCATCGCCAAGTGGGACGACGACGACTGGTACGGGCCCGAACACCTGGCCGACCTCGTACTCGCCCGGACCTACTCCGGGGCCGAACTGGTCGGCACCGGACAGGACTTCGTCTACCTCCAAGAGGTGGACCTCATGGTGTGGCGCAGCCGCGAGTCCGAGACCGCCACCCGGTTCATCGCCGGTGGCACCATCCTCACCGACCGCGTGGTGTTGGAGGAGACCGGTGGTTTCCGGCCACTACCGCGCGCCATCGACACCCAACTGCTCATCGCCGTGTCCCGGGGCGGGGGACGTATCCACCGCACCCATGGGCTCGGGTACGTGCTGCGCCGCACCGGCGGCGGACACACCTGGTCCGAGGACATGGCCTACTTCCTGCACAACTACGCACGACAGTGGGCCGGCTGGCGTCCGAGCGTCCTGCTCGAAGGCGAACCTCGCCCGCTGGGTGGACCGACCGAGGTCCACGAGGAGCCGGTCATGGCCACGACGAACCCGGGGGAACAACCTTGACCAGTACCGAAGAGCACACGATCGCCTCGATCACCGAGCCGACCGTGACGACGACGGACATCGTGTCCGCGCTGCCGCGCGGGACCGTGGACCTGTCCGCCCAGCCTCGCGTCCATCGCAACGACTACTCGGTGGTGGACGTCCCCGAACTGGGGGAGTGGACGCCGACGTTGTCGGTGAGCGTGGTGATCCCGGCGTACGGCGGGGCGGACAAGCTCGCCCTGGTGCTGGCGTCGTTGGCCGCGCAGAGCTACCCGGCGCACCTCATGGAGGTGATCGTGGTGGACGACGGCAGCCCCGAACCGCTCACCCTGCCGTCGGTCCACCCGGAGAACACCCGCGTCATCCCTTCTGCCGAAGGTGGCTGGGGGTCGGCGCACGGCGTCAACACCGGTGTCGCCGCGTCCTCGGGCCAGGTGATCCTGCGGCTGGACTCGGACATGCTCGTCTACCGCGAGCACGTGGAGTCCCAGATGCGCTGGCACCACCGGATCGACTACGGTGCCGTCCTCGGGCACAAGCTGTTCGTCGACTTCGACCCCGCCGCCCTGACCGCCGAACACGTGCGAGAGGAGGTCGCGGCCGGCCGCGCGGACCGGCTTTTCGACAAGGAGACCGCCGACCCGCACTGGATCGAGCGGCAGATCGACCGACACGACCGGCTGCGAACCGCCGGACGGTTGGCCTACAAGGTGTTCATCGGCGCCTCCGGGTCGTTGCACCGGGAGCTGTTCGACGCCGCGGGCGGACTCGACGCCGAGCTCATCCTGGGCGGTGACACCGAGTTCGCCTACCGGCTCGCCCAGCGCGGAACGGTGTTCGTGCCCGACCTGGACACCAGCAGCTGGCACCTGGGGCGAACCCAGATGCAGACCCGTCGCGACGCCGGTACCCGCTACCGGATGCCGTACGTGTCCAACCGGGTGCCCGACTTCCACCTGCGCCGCAAGCGTCCGGACCGCCAATGGGACGTGCCGCTGGTGGACGTGGTCGTGGACACCACCGACAGCACCCTGGAGGAGGTCGACACGACCGTTTCCTCGTTGCTGTCCGGTTCCACCCCCGACCTGCGGTTGTGGCTGCTGGGTCCGTGGACGCGGCTGCACGACGACCGCCGCGCCCCGTTGGACGAAGAGCTCCTCGACGTCCGTCTGGTCCACGAGACCTTCCGCGGCGACCCCCGGGTGAAGTTCGTGGGGACGCCGCCGCGGACCGATCCGCGCGTGCCGCACCGCCTGTACCTGGCGGCCGGGCCCACCCTGACCGAGACGGCCGTGGCAGACCTGATCAAGGAGATCGACAAGTTGGGCTGCGGGCTGCTGTGCGCGCCCCTGCCCGGTGCCACCAAGGCCAGTGACGGGGTGTTGCGCCTGGAGCGCGCCTCCTCGTTCGCTCGGGCGCTCCACTTGGAGCCCGAGGCCACCGGCAAGGAACTGGACCAGACGGTCGAGCGGACCCATGGCACCCACTGGATGCCGGGGGAGCGCTTCGTCGCCGTGGTGGAGGAGGAGACCGAGGAGGCCTCGAAGCCCAGCGTGGAGGTCCTCGAACAGCGTCTGGAGAAGGCGTTGGTCGACGCCGACCGGCAGCGGGCGCGCGCCCAGCGGGCCGAACGCAAGCTGCGCTGGTTCACTCCGGGGGTGGGACGGCGGCTGCTGCGCCGTATCGCGCGCTGAGAACGGATCGGGGTGGGCACGTCGGTCGTGTCCGCCCCGATCGGGTGCCGTGTTCGCTCCGGCGACACACCGCCTGCGATAATCACATACGGTGACAATTATGGCACGCTGGGTTCGGTCCGTCTTCAAGGGCCTCACCTGCCCGCTACGCCCAAGGTTGCCCGATGATCACATCAGTCGTCCGTCAGGCCCTACGCATCCGCGGTGAAGAACCCGCCGTTCTCTGCCACACCGGTGACCCGACGACGACCAGGCGTGAACTGGCCACGCTTCGACTGCGCCCGGGCGACCGCCTGATCGACCTGGACGCCCACCGCATGGGCGACCTGGTGCCCGTCTCCGACATCGAGAACGAGGGGGGTGGGCCGGAGGAGGGCGCCGGGACCGCCGGGCTGGTCGCGGTCGTGGCCGCCAGTCTGACCGACCTGCGCCGCGTCCTGACGGCGGCCACCGCGCTGCCGCGCACCGTGCACCTGCTCGTTTCCGTGATCGACACCCCCGGTCACCAGGGCCCGCTCCTGCCCTCGCCGCCCGGCATCGACGAGTGGAACGACCTCCTCGAAGCCCGCGTGCGCCGGATGGGCAAGCGCGGGTGGGTGTGCGAACTGTTCTTCCCCAACTCCGTCGAGACGGCCCTGGCCATGGACTGCGTCGTGCACGGCGTCCGAGGGGGACGACGTGGCCGGCGCACCGTGCCCCTGGCAGGCCTCCACGGAAACGAGGGGTCCCTGTGGCGGCCCGGCGACATCGCCGCCACCGGGGTCAGCGCCACCGGCCCGGTTCCGCTGCGTCGGGTCTCGCCCAAGTCCGACCTGGTCCTGCGCACCGACGAGGTGGGACTGCCCGAGTGGGAGGACCCCGTCGTCCCCCACCTGGACATCCCGGCGACCACGGGCCGTACCTGGTCCGCCATCGTCAGGGCCGTTCCACCGGGGGCCGGGGAGGCCGATCCACACCGGGTCCCACCCGTCGACGAGTACACCGTCAACCCCATCGGCTTCACCAAGAAGGCCGGCGGCCCCATGGGCGACCTCACCGCCCACGGCGACCGTGCCGTCATCCTCGAAGACAAGAAGGTGTTGTGCGTCCTGCCGGAGGACGGCACCGTCACCGACCTCGACATCGGCAGGCTCCGGTACCTGCGCGGCATCCGGATCGACTGGACCGGACACTCCGGCCCGCTCGCCGCGGTGCGCACGGTGGCCTCCCTGGCCGCCGCCGGTGTACCCCTGATCGGTCGGCCCGTCCCGGTATGGGCGGCCGACCTCGGAGACCCGCTCGTCGAACTGCTCACCGCGGTGGAGGAGAGGGAACTCGCCGACCCCCTCACCCGCGAGGAGCACAGCGTCCGGCTGCGCCGCGCGGCCCTGGGCACCCACTCGCAATCGGTCCGCTGGCGTGCGCTGGCCGCACGTGCCGGTGTCCCGCTGCCACCCGAACCCCTGGTCACGGTGCTGCTCTGCACCCGTAGACCGGAACTGGTGGGCTTCGCGCTGGCCCAGATCGCCCGCCAACGGGGTGTCCGCTTCGAGCTGGTACTGGCCATGCACGGGTTCACCGCCGACGTGCCCGTGGTGCGGTCGGCGCTACGCGAGTTCGAGGCCACCGGAATCCCGCTCACCGTCCACGAGGCCCCCGCCGACCAGGTGTTCGGCGCCGTCCTCAACGACGCCGCCGACCGTGCCTCGGGGACGGTCATCGCCAAGTGGGACGACGACGACTGGTACGGCCCCGAACACCTCGGCGACATGCTCATGGCCCGCCGGTACTCCGGCGCCGACCTCGTCGGCATCACCCAGGACCTGGTCTACCTGCAGGAACTGGACATCACGGTGTGGCGCAGCTACCAGACGGAGAAGCCCTCTCCGGACGTGGTGGGCAGCACGATCGTCATCGACCGCTCCGTGCTCGACGCCGTCGGCGGGTTCCGGCCGCTGCCCCGAGCGATCGACAGCCAGCTGTTGCTGGCCGTGCGCCGCAACGGCGGCCGTATCTTCCGTACCCACGGCCTGGGCTACCTACTGCGCCGCGCGGGGGAGGGGCACACCTGGTCCGCCGACATGGGCTACTTCCTGCGCCGCAACAGCAGACAGTGGTCCGGCTGGCGGCCCAGCGCCCTGTTGGAGGGCACACCCGAGCCCATGGGCGGCGGACAGGATCCCCTGCTCGGATCCCGGGCACCGGTCCAGGCCCGCATCGAGGGACCTGACGTGAACGGGACACCGGGCACGACGACACCGACCACCACGGGAGGCCACCGTTGACCACCGCAGACAACACCTCCGCGTACGACGAGACCGGACCGGCGCCGCTGCTCGGAGTCGTCCCACCGGACGGCGGGACGCCCGAACGGCCCCGGATCCACCGCAACGACTACACCGTGCTGGACGTCCCCGAATTGGGGGAGTGGACGCCGACGTTGTCGGTGAGCGTGGTGATCCCGGCGCATGAGGGGGCGGACAAGCTCGCCCTGGTGCTGGCGTCGTTGGCCGCGCAGAGCTACCCGGCGCACCTCATGGAGGTGATCGTGGTGGACGACGGCAGCCCCGAACCGCTCACCCCGCCGCGGATACGTCCCGAGAACACCCGCGTCATCCCTTCCGCCGAAGGTGGCTGGGGGTCGGCGCACGCCGTCAACACCGGTGTCGCCGCCGCGACGGGGCAGGTGATCCTGCGGCTGGACGCGGACATGCTGGTCCATCGCGAGCACGTGGAGTCCCAGCTGCGCTGGCACCACCTGGCCGACTACACGGTGGTGCTGGGCCACAAGCTGTTCGTCGACTTCGACCCCACCGCGATGGTCCCGGAATACGTGTACGAGGAGGTCGCGGCGGGTCGCGGCGACACGCTCTTCGACCGGGAGAGCGCCGACCCGCACTGGGTGGAACGGTTCATCGAACGGACCGACCGACTGCGTTCGGCGGGCCACGAGGGGTTCAAGGTCTACGTCGGCGCCACCGGGTCGCTGCACCGCGACCTGTACCTGAGGTCGGGGGGCATGGACCCCGAGATGGTCCTGGGCGGCGACAGCGAGTTCGGGCACCGGTTGGCCCAGCGCGGCGCGGTGTTCGTGCCCGACCTGGACAGCAGCAGTTGGCACCTGGGGCGTTCCCAGATGCAGGAGAAGCGTGACGCGGGCACCCGCTACCGGATGCCGTACGTGTCCAACCGGGTGCCCGACTTCCACCTGCGCCGCAAGCGTTCGGAACGCCAGTGGGAGGTGCCGCTGGTGGACGTGGTCCTCGACGTGGCCGAACGCACCCTGGAGGAGGTCGACGAGACCGCCGGGGCGTTGCTGTCCGGTTCCACCCCGGACCTGCGTCTGTGGATGGTGGGGCCGTGGTCGCGACTGCACAACGACCGCCGCCCGCCGTTGGAGGAGGAGTTCCTCGACCTGCGCCTGGCGCACGAGACCTTCCGAGGGGACCCGCGGGTGCGTTTCGTGGAGTCGCCGCCGGAGACCGACCCGCGCGTGCCGTTCCGGCTGTACCTGGAGGCGGGGCCGCCGCCGACCCCGGACGCCCTGGCGGAACTCGTCATGGCCTGCGACCGGTCCGGCGCCGGACTTCTGTGCTCCCCGATGCCGGGGGCGTTGCGCGCCGGTGAGGGTGTGCTGCGGCTGGAGCGGGTGGCCGCCTTCGAGCGCGCCCGTCACCTGGACCCGGAGGCCGAGGGCAAGGACCTGGACCACCTCGTGGAGGAGGTGTTCGGCATCCACTGGACCCCGGCGACCGGCGTCATCGCGTCCCTGGGCCCGGAGGAGGCCGAACTGGAGGAGAAGGCCCCCACCGGTCGCGAGAGCGAGTCGGTGGAGCGTCTGCGGGCCAAGTTGCGGCAGGCCACGGACCGGGGCGACCGGATGCGTCGACGGGCCGAACGCGCCGAACGCAAGCTGCGCTGGTTCACCCCGAGCCTGGTCCGCCGGGCCCTGAGCCGTATCGCCCGCTGAGACAGGGGGATCGGGGGTCAGGGCACCCACAGCCCCAAGGTCTCGGCGACCAGGGCCGGCCGTTCCCGACCCTCGATCTCCACGGTGTGCCGGCTGGAGACGAGGTAGCCCTTGGGCGTCTCCTTGACCTTGATGAGTTCCACGGCGTCGCGCACGCGTGAGCCCACGACGACGGGCTGGAGGAAGCGCACCTTGTCGAGCCCGTAGTTGATGGACATCTTGGGCTTCTCCGTGATCTGGAAGATCTGCTGGGAGAAGTGCGCCACGAGCGACAGCGACAGGAAGCCGTGCGCGATGGTGGCGCCGAAGGGGCCGTGGGCGGCGCGGGCGGCGTCGAGGTGGATCCACTGGTGGTCCTCGGTCGCGTCGGCGAATCCATCGATACGGCTCTGGTCGATGGTGACCCAGTCGGTGACGCCCAAGGACTCGCCTTGGGCGGAGATGACCTCGTTGATGTCGGCGAATACGCGCACGACGCCTCCACGTTCGGGTTGGGGGCCGGGCCTGCCTACCGAGGCCCGCTGTGGTGCGCGCCACTCTACCTAACGGTGTTCGGTTAATTGTGTTCGGGGCCGCCCGGGCGCCAGGTCGTGCCCGGATCGGAGGCCCGTGGGGAGTCCAACAGCAGCGTCCTGGCGGTGAAGGAGCGAAGGGTCGTCGGATCGAGTTCGTGTCCCAGACCGCTCGCGGTCAAGGGCACCGGGACCACCCCGTCGTGCGCGCGCACCGGTGGCACGACCAGATCGCGACCGCGAGAGCCCGCGCCGGGCATCTCCACCGGCAGGGTCGCCCCGGCCAGTGAGGCCAACGCGACCGTCGCCGCGCGGCCCACCCCGGTCCGCGCCGAGGAACCGCACCACACCGGCCAACCGGCGTCCACCGCCATGTCCACCGCCCGACGGGCCGCGGTCAACCCGCCCAGCCGGGCCGGATCCACGTTGACCGCGCCGCCGGCCTCGGCCCGGATCGCCTCGCCCAGGTCCTCCAACGAGGACAACGAACGGTTCAGGGCCACCGGTGTTCGCAGCTCGGTGGACAGCCGGGTGTGCGCGGCGAGGTCGTCGGCCGGGAAGGGGTCCTCGATGGCCACCAGCCCCAAGGCGTCCAGGGACCGCAGCGCGTCCAGGTCCTCGGGGGACTCGGTGTACCGGCCGCCCGCGTCCACCTGGAGCACCATGAACGGGAAGCTGGTCTGTACCGCGCGGACCACGTCGGTGTCCCAGCCCGGCTGGACCTCCAACCTGATCCGCCGGAAACCCGCCCCCACCTGACGGTTCACCTCGGTGATCACCGACTCCGACGTCACCTGCCGGGCCAGGGTCACCCCCGCGGTGAGCGCGGTGCGCGACCCGGCCAGGGCGTGCGCCAGCGGGGTCGAGCGCTGTCGACTCCACAGGTCCCAACAGGCGGTGTCCAACGCGCCCACCAGCGCGGGATCCCAGGGCAGGTCGGCGAAGGCCTCCACCACCTCGGTCGGCCGGCGCCAGGAGTGGTCGAGCAGGGCGGGTGCGAAGACCCGTGCCAGCGCGTCCCACTGCCCGGGGGTGGCACCGGGCACCTCGCCCCAACCGCTCACCTCGCCGTCGGAGACCCGGACCAGGACGGGGGCGGCGCTGCCCGCGCCTCGCCCCGCCAGAGACGGACGCAGCCGCACCAGTTCGAGTTCGACGATGCGGGTCACGGTCACCGCTCCGGCGTGCGTCACTACAGTCCACCTTTGCTCGGGCCTCGGGCAAGGGGCCCGCCACGGGGAAGGACCCACTTTCGACGGTACCGTTCCTAGAGACCGAGTATGAGTTGCACATGCTCGGCCGAGCACCCCGAACGGTCTTGGGCGCTCTGGTCCACCGCGTTCGGCCCGCGCCCGGCCCCATCGGATCGTGTCCGTGGTCCGGATGCGCGGGGGCGGTCTCCCTCACGCCCTGGGCCACGTGGCCCGGTCTGGACGGTCCGATGCCCCGCACCATCACTCCGGTGATGCGGGGGCGGTGCCATCCGACACCGGATCGCGTGCCCCAGAGCGCGCCTACCGATCGCCACCGCGGCGGCGGCGTGTCGGGAAGTCCTTCGTTTCCTACCGGTCAGCGGCCTCTGCCAATGCTGAGCACCCCACCTGGAGGTGTAAGCGGGATCAACGGCGATCACACCGATCCCGGCCTCAGCGCACATCGACAGCAGCCGAGTACGGAGCCTGCCGGTGGGCATCCCGGAGATGAGCTGCCGGAACCGTTTCCTACGGCCGTGCCTCTCCCGGGTCTTGGAGTCGGTGAAGTCCAGATCCTCCACCGCGATCGCTCGCACACCGCACTCCCGTGCCCAGCGCAACAACCGGGTCAAAGCGTGGCGGACCTGGGCGTCACGATGCGAGGCGCTGCCCGACAACCGGTAGTCGAACCGGCGCGGTGCGCCCACCGGGTTGCCATGGGTGTCCAAACGCCAGGCGGCCAGGTGGTCGGCGTTCATGTCCACCCCGATCACCCCTTGAGCCAGGGCGGACCGAAGGGGGATCTGCGATGGCTCCGCGATCTGCCATGAGGCGGTCAGGTACCAGCGCCCACGATCCACATCCAGGTGCACCCGGTAGGCCACCGACCGATTCGCCGCCACCCGGCTGGCCCACTCCCGGCCCCGGTGGACGAAAACGGCCGTCCCGGAGAGCCGGTACCGGCCGTGCGGGGCGTTCGCCCATTCCTTGAGCGGCGCCGGGAGTTTGATCGACACCTCACCGTCAGGGGTGACGCGGATCGTCTCGTTCCCGAACCGCTTGCCGGACTCCCCATCGGCCTGGAAGAACCAGCGGGCCGCTTGCCACCGCTCACGCCATGAGGGCTCGGTGAGCTGAACCGCATCGAGATGGTGGCGGTGACGGGCCACGTGCTTACCGCCACGCACCACGGAGACTTTCCCTGCCTCGAAGTCGGCCCGCACCGTGGCCAGCCGGTCTTGCAGGGTGGCCAGGCGTCGGGACTTGGCGTGCCACTCCTGCCGGGACCGGTAACCACCGGGCTTCTTCTTGATGCCCTTGGCCCCGACCGGCAAGGACAACCGGTGCCGGATCGTGGCGATCCCGGCTTCCAAAGAGCGCAGGTGCGCCACCTGGCCGCGCCGGGCCAGGGCCCACTGGTCGTGGGTGGCCTTGGTGATCGACCCCGCCCACCGCGAAGACGACTCCGGCGTCAACGCCCGCTTACGCTCCGCCCACGACGCACTGTCGTGATCCAGGCCATCGGCGCACCGGGCCTTGAGGTCGGCGGCGGCGAGCGAGCCCAGATGGGCGCCGACCAGACGCAACACCTTCTCATCCTGAGCAGTCAGGTGCTTGAGGCGGGTGCGCACGGCCACCCCGGTGGGCCCCGAAACCGGATAGGGGTCCGCGATCGACCGCACACCCCGCTGATCGGTGCCCACCACTGGCTTGCCACCCCTGCCCTTGATCGTGTTCGATCCCTGTGTTCGAATCCAACGCTAGCCACCTCCGGGAGCGGGGGTGGCACGAACCGGGAAACTCCTCTGCCCGGATCAGGGGGCGAAACGGTCCCTGACCCGGTGGCCGAGCCGTCGCGTTGGCGAAGTGGTTCGGGGGTGATTGATGAGTGTTCATGCAAACCCATGCGACCGCGCACACGAAGAGACAGTACCCCCGCCGGACCCGCCCGACCACCCCGTACGGCTCACCCTGTGGACGAAGGTTTCCCTGGTGGTACGGGCTTTGTGCGGGTCGGAGCGGGTTCGTCCCTCTCGGGTCGGGCCCACGTCGGGTGTCTCACCCCGGACACGGGAACAGGGA
This sequence comes from Nocardiopsis sp. NPDC006832, assembly GCF_040635885.1. Classification (NCBI taxonomy): domain Bacteria; kingdom Bacillati; phylum Actinomycetota; class Actinomycetes; order Streptosporangiales; family Nocardiopsidaceae; genus Nocardiopsis; species Nocardiopsis sp. NPDC006832. Next base: position 52,746 of record NZ_JBEYLC010000022.1, read on the forward strand.
TCAGTGGGCGAGGACCTCGTCCAGGGCACGGTGCTTGAGGCCGTGGGCCTCCGCCACCGGGGCGTAGACCACCTCTCCGCCGAAGGTGTTCAGACCGGCCGCCAAGGCCGGGTCCTCACGCAGGGCCCGTTTCCATCCCTTGTCCGCGAGTGCCACGACGTAGTGCAGGGTGTCCTTGGTGAGCGCGTGCGTGGAGGTGTTGGGGACCGCGCCCGGCATGTTCGCGACGCAGTAGAACACCGTGTCGTGCACGGTGAACGTGGGATCGTCGTGGGTGGTGGGACGCGAGTCCTCGAAACAGCCGCCCTGGTCGATCGCGATGTCCACCAGGACCGCGCCCGGGCGCATCCGGGCGACCAGTTCGTTGGAGATCAGCTTCGGTGCCCTGGCGCCGGGGACCAGCACCGCGCCGATCACCATGTCGGACTCCAGGGCCGACGACTCCACCTCGAAGCGGTTGGACGCCACCGTCTTGATCCGCCCCTGGTACAGGGAGTCCAGGTGCCGCAGCTTGTCGACGTTCAGGTCCAGCACCGTCACCTCGGCGCCCATCCCCACGGCGATCTGTGCGGCGTTCAACCCGGACACACCGGCGCCGATCACCGTGACCCGGGCCGGTCGCACCCCCGGGACCCCGCCCATGAGGACCCCACGACCACCGGCGGAACGCTGCAAGGTCACCGAGCCGACCTGTGTGGCCAGCCGGCCCGCCACCTCCGACATGGGCGCCAGCAGCGGCAGCGAACCGTCGGGCAACTGGACGGTCTCGTAGGCGATGCCGGTGACCCCGCGTTCGACCAGCGCGTCGGTGCACTCGTTCGAGGCCGCCAGGTGCAGGAAGGTGAAGAGGGTCTGGCCCTCGCGCATGCGGTGGTACTCGGCGGGGACGGGTTCCTTCACCTTGAGGACGAGGTCGGCGGTGGCCCACACCTCGTCGGCGGTGGCCAGGATGGTGGCGCCGGCCTCCCGGTACTCCTCGTCGGTGATGGAGGAACCCAGACCCGCGTCGTGTTCGACGAAGACCTCGTGCCCTCGGCCGGTCAGTTCATGGACCCCTGCCGGGGTGATGGCGACTCGGTACTCGTGGTTCTTGATCTCGCGGGGCACACCGATGAGCACGGTTCCTCCAACTGGTATCGCCATGGACACCTACCACTGTGAACGGCGAAGGCGCCCCGGCGCTATCGCCAATGTGCATAGCCCTGTAGGGCCATGTTGACAGGATGTAAGGACTCCGTGTGGCGTGTGACACGGGTCTAGGAGTGTGCTTCTCGGCCCCCCACCCACACCCTCGCGACCCTTCCGGCGAGCCGCATCCCCGCGTAGGGTCCCGGGTCGTCCTCGGGCACCAGGGTGGTCGCCTCGTCGTCGAAGGCGAGCAGGTCCGCCTCGAACCCGGGCTGGATCCGGCCACGGGCCAGCCCCAGGAGGTCGGCGGGGCCTTGGGCGGTCCAACGGGCCAGATGGCTCAGGGTGAGGTTGCGTCGACGCGCGGCGGTCCACAACGCGGACAGACTCCACCGCAGCGTGTACAACCCGATCGCCGGCAGATGGCCCGAACCGATGGTTCCCAGGGCCGACCCGGGTTCGAGGAGGGCACTCCACAGCGCCTTGCGGTTGGCGTCCGAGCGCAGCGGCGGACGGCAGCCGCGCACCGGGGAGTCCGGCCCGGGGAACTCCGCGGGCAGGCACAGGTAGTGCGGGCAGGTCTGTGCGCCCAGTTCCACCCCGGCCGCCTCCGCGGCCGACAACAGCGCCGCGCACTCGGCGGCGGTGAACGGGGCGATGTGGGTGCGCGCACCCACGACGCGGGCGGCGGAGATCACCCGTTCCAGCCCGCGTCGTTCGGCCCGGGGCGGGCGCTGTTCGGCACTGACCGGAGGGGTCCCGAGTTCGGCGGCGTCCTCGGCGTGCACGATCAGCAGCGAGTCCAGGGTGGCGATCTCCACCATGGCCTTGCGCAGCCCGGCGTCGCTCAGCGCCGCCATGTCGGGGGCGCCCCCGTCCGAGAGGGACGCTTGGAAGGCCACCACGCCACCGGCCTGGAGATCGGCCAGGTCCAGCGGGCCGGTGCCCTGGTTGACCCCGCCCAGGAACGCGATCGCCACCGGGGAACCGGCGGACGCGCGTTGGTGTACCTGGAGGGAGTCCGCGCAGGTGATGGCGGGACGTCCGGGCGCGGGGGCGACCACCATGCAGGTGACGCCGCCGCGCAGGGCGGCGGTACCGGCCCGGTGGTAGGAGTGGGCCAGATCCTCACCGGGGGCGTGCACCCCGGTACCCAGGTCGACCGCCCCGGGCAACAGGGGCCGATCCCCGAGGTCGACGATCCGTGGACCGGGCCCTTCGTGTCGTTCGGGTTCGGATCGTTCGACTCGATCTGGTCGATCCGATGAAGCGGGCGGATCGGTGATCGAGCGATATGGCAGCACCGCCTCGATGCGGCCTTCGCGGACGGCCACGTCCGCGGCTTCGATCCCCTCGGGGACCACCACTCGTGTCGAACGGATGACGGTATCGAAATCGGGCATCGCTCCCCCTTCGGGCGCAGGGCTCGGGTCAGGGTGAGAGGTGTCGAGGAGGGGAAGGAGCAGGGACTCGTCGGGGCGTCGAGCGTATCGCGTGGAGCCCCTTCATATGGGGGGAACATCACCAACAGGGCCGCTTTCACGTACTGGCCGGGGCCCTGGGGCGGTCTATCGTGTACCAAGTCCGACACCGCGTAGTAAACGGACTAACCTTGGTCGAGGTGTTCCTCCGTGCGGCCCCTGCCGGACCCCGATCTGCACAGCACAGCGGTGGCCATCACGGCCGAGAGCCCTGACCTGCTGTTGACCGCACTCGAAGACGGAGTGGCACGTGGCTCCTCCCGCACAGAACGACAATTCCCCGATCAAGGACCACCAGAACGACACCGACCAGCCGCCGGGCACCGGTGTCGTACCGATCTTCGCGATGATCGTCGCCCTGGTCTGCGCTATTTTCCTGGGCTTCACCCTGGTCATCGGCGGTTCGGTCTTCGCCAGGGTCATCCCGGGCCTACCCGACGCCGGTGAGGCCGTGCGCTGGGGCATGCCGATCACGAAGGCCTTCATGAACGTCGGGGCCGTCCTGACGATCGGCCTGCTGGTGATGGCGGTCCTGCTGCTGCCCTCCTACAAGGGACGCCTGTCCGACCAGGCCATCGGCTACGTACGCGCCGCCACCTGGGCCTCCCTCGGCTGGACCGTGGCCGCCGTGGCGACCCTGTACTTCCAGGCCTCCGAGTTCCTCGCCAAACCCATGGGCCAGGTCTCCATCGACGAGGTGACCGCCTTCGCGGGTTCGGTCTCCGGTGGCATCGCCCTGATGTTCGTCATCCTGATCACGACCGGAATCGCGCTGTTCGGTCGTACCTGCACCGGCGCCACCTCCGGCCTGTGGCTGCTCGTGGCCTCCCTGGTCGCGGTCACCCCGCCGGCCCTTACGGGACACTCGGCCTCCTCGGGTTCCCACGAACTCGCGGTCACCGGCCTGGCCCTGCACCTGATCTCCATCTGCGTGTGGGTGGGCGGCCTGGCCGCGGTCACCTACCACGCGGTACGAACCGATGGCGAGGCGCCGGCCACCGCCGCTCACCGGTTCAGTCGCATGGCGCTGTGGGCCTACGTCGGTGTCGCCGTCAGCGGTGCCGCCAGCGCCCTGGCCCGCCTCTACTCCCTGGAACACCTGTTCTTCACCGAGTACGGGCTCTTCATCGTCGCGAAGGTCGTGCTGTTCGTCGTCCTCGGCGGCTTCGGCTACGCGCACCGCAAATGGACGGTGAACCGGATCGCCGGGGCACCGGAGGGCGAGGACGGCCACGCCTTCCGACGCTGGAACTTCATCCGGCTGTCCGGGGTCGAGGTCGTCATCATGGCCGCGGTCATGGGGATCTCCGTGGGGCTGGGCCGTACCGCGCCGCCCCCGCCGCTGGAGAGCACCGTCGACCCGGCCGCCGCCATCCTGGGCTTCACCATCCCGTCCGCCATGAGCATGCAGAACCTGCTCACCCTGTGGCGCCCCGACCTGTTCTTCATCATGTTCGTGGTCGTCGCCGCGGGCCTGTACCTGGGTGGTGTGCGCCGGCTGGTCAAGCGGGGCGACAAGTGGCCGATCGGACGCCTCGTCGCCTTCCTCGCGGGGCTGCTGACCATCGTCCTGGTCCAACTCACCGGCTTCGCGACCTACGCGATGATCATGTTCTCGGCGCACATGATCCAGCACATGGTGTTGGCCATGGTCACCCCGATCCTGTTGGTGCTGGGCGCGCCGGCGACCCTGGCCCTGCGTGCCCTGAAACCGGCGGAGCGGCGGGGCGACCGGGGGCCGCGCGAATGGCTCAACGCCTTCCTCAACAGCCGCTACTCGAAGTTCTTCACCCACCCCGCGGTGGCCGCGCCGATCTTCGTGCTCAGCCTGTACGCCCTCTACTTCACGCCGCTGTTCGGCATGCTCATGAACGACCACCTCGGTCACCTGTTCATGGGTGTGCACTTCCTCGTCTCGGGTTTCCTCTTCTACTGGGTGATCATCGGTGTCGACCCGGCCCCGAGGAAGGTCCCGTTCCTGCTGCGCCTGCTGTTGCTGCTGGTGGTGATGGGGTTCCACGCCTTCTTCGGCATCGCCATCATGGAGCAGACCACGCCCATCGCCGCGGAGTACTACGGCCAGTTCGAGATCCCGTGGATGCAGGACCCGATGGCCGACCAGTACAAGGGCGGTGGCATCGCCTGGGCCCTGGGCGAGATCCCCACGCTCCTGGTGATGCTGGCGCTGGTGGTGCAGTGGTCGCGTGACGACGAACGTCAGGAACGTCGTCGGCAGCGGCACAGCAGCCGTGGCGATTCCGACGACTCCGACATGGACGCCTACAACGAGTACCTCGCCGAGCTCGACCGTCGTTCCCGTCAACAGCCGAACTGACACCGACCCTCGGTCGATCCCTCACGGGCCCCCTTCCAGGAGCGTGGAAAGGGGGCCCGACCCTTGTTCGCGACGATCACAGTTCAGGGGAGGCGGTGATGAGGCTCCGGGCGGTCTGGATCGCGGTCTCACAGGCGTCGTCCGCGCTGACCTGGACGAACAGGCTGTGTTCGTCGGAGGTGGCCAACTCCAGGTTGCAGGAGTCGGGGAAGGTCTCGGTGTAGCCGGGATAGCCCTCCACCGCCACGTACTCGTACGCCTCACCGCCCTCGAACGCCGCCGAGAGGGCGCGGGGGACCGGTGGCTCGTCCTCCCCGGCGTCGGGGTCGTGGGTCTCCACCCGCACGTCCACGCTGGAGTCGACCGCGTCGGTGAAGAAGCAGTTGTCGTCCGACTGCGGACTGCCGCTACCACCCTCGGCGAGCAGACCCAGGTCGATCGCGGTCTCGTCGGTCAGCAGGTCACAGGGGTGTCGGACGCTCGGATCCAGCGGGGGCACGTCGAACTGATCGATGGAGTCCCGCTCGGCCAGGTCGACCTCGCCACCGCAACCGCCGACCAGCATGGCCGCCACGGCCGCGACCGCCCACCTCCACCCGCGCATCCCGCCGCCCTCCGCACAACGAAGCCGGGGCTCCCCGATCAGGGGACCCCGGCACGAAGCTACAGAGCGTCGCCGCCCCCGGCGCCCTTGTGGCCGGAAACGGTCACGGGGGTGGACATCGGGTTCAGGAGATGAAGGCCGTCACACCGGTCACCAGGAGCGCCATGGCCAGACAGATCACCAGGCCGCCCACCAGCACCGAAGGGGTGGGTTTGATCCCCGCCAACCCGGTCTGGCCGCTCACCAGGGCCTGACGACGCGCCACCATCGGCAGCATGGCCGCGTTGACCGCGTACATCACGATCGCCACGACGCTCGCCCCGGCGAACCCCACCCAGAAGCCGGCTCCCGCCGACATCTCGTTCAGGGCGGTCAACGCCGGCAGCACCACCCACAGCACGATCGAGGCGACTCCGAAGGCGGTGAGCAACCGGGGAGAGGACCCCCGGGAACTCCCCGACACCACGAGCAGCAGGCCGAGCAGGGACGCCACCAGGATGGCGCCCCCGATTCCGAACACGACGATGTTGACCAGCGAATTCACGTTGGTCATTGTCCCACCGTCGGCCGGGCGCCCCGACCCGGGGTACCCGAGCGGCGATGGTCGGATCAGCCGTGGTGTTCCACGCTCGAACCGGCGGCGCTCTTGCGCACGGTCAAGCGTGTGGTCACCCGTCGGCGCAGGTCCGCCACGTGGCTCACCACGCCCACCGCCCGGCCGCCGTCGCGCAGCCGGTCCAACACGTCCAGGACCTCTTCCAAGGTGTCCTCGTCCAGGGTGCCGAACCCCTCATCGACGAACAGGGTGTCGATCTCGGTGCCGCCGGCCTCCGCGGTGGCCACGTCGCCCAGCCCCAGGGCCAGCGCCAACGAGCTGAAGAAGGTCTCTCCGCCCGACAGCGTCGCCGGGTCGCGTTCGAGTCCGGTCCAGGAGTCCAGCACGCGCATGCCCAGACCACCCGCGGAACGGGCCCGCCCGTCCCCGGCCGCCTTGTCGACGGTGTAGCGCAGTTCGTAACGGCCGTCCGACATGGTCAGCAGTCGGTCGTTGGCGGCCGCCACCACCTGCTCCAGCCGGGCCGCCAGGACGTAGGCGGACAACCGCACGCTGTCGGTGTTGTCCGGGGACGTGCCCGCGGCCAGGGTGCTCAGCCCCTGCGCGATCGCGTAGCGGCGCAGCACCGGCTCCGAACCCGCCATCCGATCGGCCAGCTCGGCGCGCAGATCACCCAACCGGCGCGCCCGATCGGCGAACATGCCCTGCCAGGTCAAGACACGTTCGGCGGCGTGCTCGGCGGTGGCGGCCACGGTCTCCAACGCGATCAGGTCCGGTGGCTCCTGCTCACCGGCGGCCACGAGTTCGGGATCGGCCAAGCGTTCCCGAACCGCCGCCCACTGATCGTCGAAGTCACGAGTGCGACGGCGCAGGTCCCGACGCTCCCGATCGTCCAGCGCGGCCTCCAGGACCTCGGCCTCGTCGGTGAACCCGGTCTCGGCCCGGGCCGCCTCGGCCTCGGCCCCGGCGGCGCGCAGCTCCTCGGCGGCCCGTGCGCGCTGGTCCATCGCCTCGGCGGTCCCGCGCAACAGGTCGGCCTCGCCGGTCAGGCGCGCGATGCGTTCGGGCAGTCCGGCGTCGGCGCCACGGGCCTCGTCCAGCAGCGCCGTGAGCCGTTCGTATTCGGCCTGTGCGCTCTCCCGACGGGCCAGGAACTCACCCTCCTGGCGGCTCAGCGCGCCCACACGCTCCTCGGCGTGCCGTAGCTCCTCGCGGAGCCGGACCAGCTCCTGTTCCAGGTTCTTACGCTCACCGACGGCGGCGCGGGCCTCGGCCAAGCGGGCACGTGCGGCCCCGACCTCCTCCTCCGCGCTCGTGACGGTGCGATCCTCCGCGACCCTGGCCTCGGCCTCCAACCGACCCCGGACCCGCTCCACCGCGCGCTCGGCCGTCGACCGGTCCGTGGCGGCCCGCTCCGCGGTGGCATGGGCCTCCTTCTCCCGGTCGGCGGAGACCAGGCCGCCCTCGCTCGGCGTCGCGGGGGAGGGGTGTTCGACCGATCCGCACACCGCGCACGCCGACCCCTCGGCCAGATCGGTGGCGAGCTCGGCCGCCATCTGTCCGATCCGCCGCTTCGATAGGTCCTGTGCGTGGTCCACGGCCCGCTGCGCGGTGTCCACGACCGTTCGCCGGGTCTCCTGCGCCCGCTCCAGTTCCACGGTGAGCCGCTCGTGCGCCACGGCCGCCGTGTGCCGCTTCTCCGCCAACGTCAACGCGTCCTGGGCCGTCTCCACCGACCCGGCGTGTTCGCGTACCCGTTCCAGTTCCCGCTCGACGGCGGTCACCTGGATCGGCAGTGTCTCCTTACGCTCCCCGGCCCGCTCCGACTCGGCGCGGACCCCGGTCAGCCGCCGGTCCAGGTCGGCCAGTTCCCCGCGCAGTGCCCGGCGGCGTTCGGCGTCACCACGCAGCAGCTCCAGTCGGGCCAGTTCGTCGCGGCGTCCCCGCTCGGCGGCACGCAACGACTCCGCGCCGGTCGAGGTGGTCACGTCCAGGTCGGGCAGGCCCGCCACCAACGACAATCGGTCGGTGACGGCCAACTCCGCCTTGTCCAGTTCGGTGCGGCGGTGGTCACGGGCGCGCAGGAACGGCAGCACGGCGTCGGTGCGCTCCGCGGCGGTCAGGCGTTCCTCGGAACGGGCGCGCCAGGGCCGGTGTTCCTCCAACACCGCGCTCCGCTCCCGGGCCTGGTCGAGCCGGGCACGCCGCTCCCCCAGCGAGCGCCCCTCGGTCAGCGCCCGCCGGGCCAGGTCCCGGGCGAACGTGAACTCATCCATGAGCGGTTCGGTGTCCCGAACGGTCGCGGCGGTGATCACGGCCAGCTCGGTGGCCCAAGCGCTCAACTCGGCCGGGTCCGACTCCTGTGGCGTGGTGGAGCGGCCCACCTCGGCGATCCGACCGGCGACCTCGCGCACTCGTTCCTCGGCCGAACGCACCTCGCGTTCGAGCCTGCGAGTGTGGCCGCCCAGCCATTCCTCCACGTCCCGGAACACCCGGGTGTTGAAGATCCGCTCCAAGGACTTGCGGCGGTCGTCCGACTTGGCCCGCAGGAACTGGGCGAAGTCGCCCTGGGGCAGCATGACGATCTGGCAGAACTGGGTGAGGGTGAGCCCCACCTGGTCACCGATGAACTGTCCGGCCTCGTCGGGGCGAGTGGTGACCGGCTGCCACGTTCCCTCCAGCAGCTCCTGGACCACCACCTTCTGGTTCTGGGTGACGGTGCCGGTGCCTCGCTTTTTGGGACGCTCCCAGCGGGGCTTGCGGTTGATCCGGATCCGGCGCCCTCGGATGGTGAACTCCAGGGTCACCTCCGGCTCCAGGTCCGGTGGCGCGTGGTCGCTCTTGGGGGAGCGGTCCTTGCTGCGGGCCCCGGGGACGCTTCCGTACAGCGCGAAGCAGACCGCGTCCAGCACGGAGGTCTTGCCCGCCCCGGTGGGGCCGTGGACGAGGAAGAGCCCGCCCTGGCCGAGCCGATCGAAGTCCACCCGTTCGGTACCGGCGAAGGGGCCGAACGCGGTCATGGTGAGATCGTGCAGGCGCATCAGTGGATCCCTTCCTGGAGCCGGACCTCTTCGACGGCCCGGTCCACGAGCGCGCGCTCGTCCGGGGTGGCGGGTGCGCCGCGGGCCCATTCGACGAAGTCGGCGACCACGTCGCGTTCGGGGCGTTCGGCGATCGCGCCGGTGACGGGTCGCCGGTCGGGCGCGCCGCCCTCGGGGGCGAACTCCAACAACAGGGCGTGGGGGAATCGTTCGCGCAGCCGCTCCATGGGCCGGGCCGGCCGACGCGGGTCGGTGAGGGTGACCTGTAGCCAGTGACCGGTGTAACGCTCCCAACCGGTGCCGGTGAGCAGGTCGTCGAGGCGCCCGCGGATCCGGGCGAGGGGACGCGGCACCGGGGCGTCCACGAACTCGGCCCCGGCGAACCCGTCGGCGTCCAACTCCACCACCCAGCAGCCCTTGCGGTGGCGTTCCTCGGAGAAGGAGTAGGCCAGCGGGCTGCCCGGGTAACGCACGGTGGGGGTGATGGTCTGTCGGCCGTGCAGGTGGCCCAGAGCGACGTAGTCGACCCCGTCGTAGATCGAGGCGGGCACGTGCGAGGCACCGCCCACGGAGATGTCGCGTTCGCTGTCGGAGCCCTCGCCGCCGGTGACGAAGGCGTGCGAGAGCACCACCGAACGGGTGCCGGGGCGCTCGTCCAGGTCGGCCCGGATCAGACCCATGGCGTGTCCGATCACCGCGGGGTGCCCACGTTCGGTCAGGTCCCAGTGGTGCCGGGCGATCTCCGGTTCCAGGTAGGGGATGCCGTAGAAGGCGACCGGTCCGTGCTCGTCGTCGATGACCACCGGTTCGCCCACCCCCTCCAGGGAGCTGCGCAGGTGGATTCCGGCGGCGTCGATGAGGTCGGTGGCGAAGGCCATGCGGGTGAGGGAGTCGTGGTTTCCACTGATCAGCACGGCGCGCGCCCCGGTCGCGCGGATCCGTCCCAACGCCCGGTCGAACAGGCGCACGGCGTCCACCGGTGGCAGGGCGCGGTCGTAGAGGTCCCCGGCGACCACGACCACGTCGATCCGTTCGGCGTGGATGGTGTCGACGAGGTGGTCCAGGAACGCGGCCTGGGCGTCGATGAGGTTCTCCCGGTGGAAGGAGCGACCCAGGTGCCAGTCCGATGTGTGCAGCAGGCGCATGGAAGTGGACATTACCCAAGTCGCGGGTGTTCCCGTCGGGAGAACCGGCGATCCTACAGCTTTCGGGCCAGGGTGAGCCCGTCGCCGAGGGGGAGCAGGACCTGGGAGACCCGGTCGTCGGCCACCAGACGGTCGTTGAAGTCGCGGATGCCCTGCACGTGGGGCGCGGTCTGCTCGGGGTCGATCACCCGCCCGTGGGAGAGGGTGTTGTCGGCCAGCAGCAGTCCGCCGGGACGGATCCGCGGGACGAGTTCCTCCCAGTAATCGAGGTAGCCGGTCTTGTCCGCGTCCAGGAACGCCAGGTCGAACCGGGTGTCCTCGGGCAGGGCGCGCAGGGACTCCAGGGCCGGTCCGATCCGCAGTTCGATCTTGTCGGAGACCCCGGCTCGCTCCCAGTAGCGGCGGGCCACCGACGTCCACTCCTCGCTGATGTCCAGCGCCAGGAGGGTGCCGTCGTCGGGAAGGCCGCGGGCGAAGCAGATGGAGGAGTAACCGGTGAACGTACCGACCTCCACCGCGTTCCGGGCCCCGGACAGCCGCGTGAGAAGGGTGGTGAACGCTCCCTGCTCGGGGCCGATCTGCATGCCCCGCTGCTGGGGGAAGAGCCGAGCGGTCTCCTCGGCCAGGTCGGCGAGGACGGGGTCGACCGGTTCGCTGTGGGCGACGACGTAGGCGTGCAGTTCCGGGGTGAGGCCTTCTGAGGTTCGAGTCACCCGCACAACCCTAGGACCCCGGCCCGGCCCAGGCCAGGACCGCGACCGGGGAGGATCAGTGCTGGGGGAGCAGGGTGGGCCAGTCGAAGAGGTAGATCGACCCGACGACGACACCGATGGTGAGCAGCGGGGTGACGACCTTCTTCTCCACGGGACCGTCGGTGACGAAGCCCCGACCCTGCCCGATGCGCTTCTTCCAGAACGGCCAGAAGATCGGGACGCCCATCTTGGTGATCATGTCGCCGAAGAAGTGCAGGATCACGCCGAAGGCGACCGCCAGGCCGAGCCAGGTGTAGTTCAGACCGGCCGCGTACAGGCCCAGGGTGATCGCCGCGGTGCCCAAGGCGTTGATGATCCCCGACGCGGCCCGGTTCTTGTCCAGACCGAAACCCAGCCCCTGGAGGGCGATACCGATGAGCAGGAACACGAACACCTGGACGGCCAACTCCGACCACAGGGCCAGGGCGGTGACCAGGACACCCATCAACGCGGCGAAGAAGAACGAGTGCGTTCCCATCCGGTGACCGCCGAAGGCCCAGTTCAGAATGTCACTGAGGACCTCGGTGACCTTCCCGTAGGTCTTGGTCACCGTCGCGCTCTTGTGGTCCACGTCGGGCAGGAGGGCCGCCCCCGCGCACACCAAGGATCCGGCGACGATTTCACCCGGGCCCAGTTCGAAACTGAGACCGAGGAATTCCTTGCCTTGGACGAGCGGAACGACCGCCATCCAACCGACCACGCCGCTCAGTGCGTGAGAGTGCCCCATCATGGCGGGAACCGTAGCGGAAGTCCTCTATTCGCCGCGAATCGGTGTTCGGGTTTCGGTCGACCGATGAAGACCCTTTCGCCACTCCGATCCCGCGAAACGACCCTGATTCCCGCCGTAGGAGTCGAATGTGTTGCGATATCCCGCCTCACCTCGGAGATGATTGACGCTCGTCACAACCTGTTGGTAGACAACCAACCACCCCCAGGTGGCCAGGCCACCACCCCACGATGAATCGACAGGGGCCGTCATGACACAGCACCCACCTCCCACCGGCGCCCTTTTTCGCCGGACGCTGGCCTCCACCGGCGCGCTGATCCTGCTCGGGGGGCTGTCCGCGGTACCCGCGGCGGCCGAAGAGTCCGACGCGAACACCCTCACCGTGGCCATCTCCCAGCAGGTGGACTCGTTCAACCCGTTCACGGCGCAGTTGGCCGTCACCACCAACATCCTCAGACACGTCTACGACAGCATCGTGACGGTCGACCCGGAGACCAACGAGCCCGCGCCCTCCCTCGCGGAGAGCTGGGACACCTCCGATGATGGTCTGACCTGGACCTTCAACCTCCGTGACGACGTCTTCTTCACCGACGGCGAGCAGCTCACCGCCGACGACGTCGCGTGGACCTTCACCACCATCATGGAGAACGACGCCGCGGCCATCGCCTCGGGCAACTACGTCGCCGGGTTCGAGGAGGTCATCGCCGAGGACGACCAGACCGTGGTCATCGAACTCGACGAGCCCCAGGCCACCATGACCGCGCTCAACGTCCCGATCGTGCCCCGGCACGTGTGGGAACCGATCGTGGAGGAGGAGGGCGAGGCCTTCTCCGACTACGCCGGCGACGACTTCCCCACGGTCGGCAGCGGACCCTTCGCCCTCACCGAGCACTCCCGAGGCGAGCACATCCGTCTGGAGGCCAACCCCGACCACTGGCGTGGCCCGGCCGGCTTCGACGAGCTGTACTTCCGTTACTACTCCGAGAAGGACGCCGCCGTCGAGGCGCTGCGCAGCGGCGAGGTCTCCTTCGTCTACGAACTGACCGACGCCCAGGTCACCTCCCTGGAGTCGACCGAGGACATCGCGGTCAACATCGCCGACGGCAAGCGGTTCCAGGCCTTCACGATCAACCCGGGCGCGGAGACCCAGGACGGTGAGGCGTTCGGCGACGGACACCCCGCGCTCCAGGACCGGACCCTGCGCCAGGCCATCGTCATGGGCATCGACAACGAGGAGATCGTCCAGCAGGGCGCCAACGGCCAGGCCGTCGCGGCCGGTGGCTACATCCCGCCGCGCTACACCGACTTCCACTGGTCGCCCGAGGGCGAGGAGGCCACCCTCGACTTCGACCCGGACGCCGCCAACGAGATGCTCGACGAGGCCGGCTACGAAAGGGGCGACGACGGGGTGCGCGTCTCACCCGACGACGACCGCCTCGAACTGCGCATGCACGTGCACTCCGACCGCCCGGACAACGTCCAGGCCGGACAGGTCATCGCCGAGCGCCTCGCCGACATCGGCATCGAGATCGACAACCAGACCGTCGACCCGGGCATCCTGAGCGACGCCCTCTACGACGCCGAGTACGACCTCATCTTCACCGGGTGGACGGTCAACCCCGACCCCGACTACGTGTTCAGCATCCACACCTGCGACGCGCTGCCGACCGAACCGGGCACCATGCAGGGCGACGCCTACTTCTGCGACGAGGAGTACGACGAGCTCTACGAGGCGCAGCTGAGCGAGTACGACCACGAGGCCCGCGCCGAGATCGTCCACCAGATGCAGGAGATCCTCTACGAGGAGGCCGTGGTCAACGTCCTGGCCTACCCGAACATCATGGAGGCCTACCGGACCGACCACATCGAGAGCATCCAGCTGGAGCCGACCGAGGGCGGCAACATCTGGGGCCAGGACGGCTACTGGGCCTGGTGGTCCGCCCAGCCCGCTGAAGGCGGATCCGACGCGAACGGCGGCGGGATCTCCACCGGGGTGGGCATCGGCATCGGCGTCGTGGTCCTCGTCCTGCTCGCCGGTGGCGCGTTCCTGTTCTTCCGCAACCGTTCCACCGTGGAGGACCGCGAGTGACGACCACGCCCATCGAGGTGGACGGACCGGACGGGGCGGGGGCCGATGGGCTCCCCGCCCCGGCGGCCCCGGGGGGAGGGCACCGGGCACGACGGGTGATCACCTACGTGGCCGGCCGCCTGATGACCGCGGTCGTGTCCCTGTTCGCCGTGATCGTCGCCGGGTTCTTCCTCTTCCGGATCCTGCCCGGCGACCCCGTCCGCGCCATGACGGAGGGACGCGAGGTCACCGCCGAACAGCGGGCGGAGCTGCGCCGCCAGTTCGGCCTCGACCAGCCCCTGTGGCGACAGTTCCTCGACTACGCCGAAGGGCTGATCCACCTCGACCTGGGTGTGTCCTTCCAGTACCGCGAACCGGTCGTGGACCTCATCCTGGAACGTCTGGGGCCGACCATCCTGCTCGCCGGTACCGGCACGGTCATCGCCGCGCTGCTCGGCCTGTTCCTGGGCTCGCGCGCCGGTTGGAGGCCGGGCGGGCGCGGCGATCGGGTCAACACCGCCGTCGCGCTGTTCTTCTGGTCGGTGCCCACCTTCTGGCTCGGCCTGCTCCTCATCGTCCTGCTGGCCTCCGGCCGCGGCTTCATGCCCGGCCTGTTCCCGACCGGCGGCATGGTCGACCCGGGCCTGACCGGCCCCGTGGAACGTGCGCTGAGCACCGCCCAGCACATGGTCCTGCCGGTCACCACGATGGTGGCGGTGATCTACGCCCAATACCTGATGATCATGCGCTCCTCCCTCATGGACGAGAAGGGGGCGGACTACCTGACCACCGCCCGCGCCAAGGGGTTGCGCGACGTCCTGGTCAGGCGCAGGCACGCCGTGCCCAACGCGCTGCTGCCCACCGTCACCCTCATCTTCCTCAACCTCGGACAGGTCGTGTCCGGGGTGATCCTGGTGGAGACGGTCTTCTCCTGGCCCGGCCTCGGCCAACTCTTCTACTCCGGCCTGGAAGTCCCCGACCTCGGCCTCGTCCAAGGTCTGTTCGTGGTCTTCGCGGCCTCGGTGATCCTCATGAACCTCCTGGCCGACCTGGTGTATCCGCTGCTCGACCCCCGGGTGCGCCCATGAGCGCCCCCACCGAACCCGCGCCCGGCACGGCGGTCTCGCCCCGCGCCCTGGCCCGGAAACGACGTCGTGAGGCCCTGGGTCGGTTCGCCCGCGACTACGCGCGCAACCGCGCCGGCCTGTTCGGCCTGGCCTCGCTGCTCACGATCGGCGTGCTCGCCCTGACCGCGCCCCTGTTCGTGGACCAGGCGCACCTGACCATCACCGGTGCGCCCGGTGACAGCTACCAGCCGCCCAGCACGGAGTTCCCGCTGGGCACCGACAACTTCGGCCGTTCGATCCTGGACCTGATCATCTGGGGCGCGCGCGTCTCGTTGACGGTCGGGCTGCTGGCCACGTTCGTCTCCGTCACCCTGGGCACCCTGGCCGGGGTGACCGCCGGTCACTTCGGCTCCTCCGGAGGGGTGGGCGGCCGAGTGGTCTCCTCGGTGATCATGCGCGTCACCGACTGGTTCCTGGTGCTGCCCACCCTGGTCCTGGCGGTGGCCCTGGCCGCGGTGCTGCCGCGCGGCACCGGCACCATCATCCTCGCGATCGGGCTCACCGTCTGGCCGCCCACCGCCCGACTGGTGCGCGCCCAGACGCTGGCGGTGGAGGCCCGACCCTACGTGGAACGCGCCCGGGCCCTGGGCGGCGGCCACGCCCACGTCATGGGCTGGCACGTGCTGCCGAACGTGATGCCGGTGGTGCTCGCCCAGACCACGCTGTTGGTGGCGACCTCGATCATCGCCGAGTCCACCCTCGCCTTCCTGGGGATGGGCGACCCCACCACCATCTCCTGGGGTGGCATCCTCCAGGCCGCACGCACCTCCGGGGCGATCAGCGCCGGGATCTGGTGGTACATCGTCCCACCCGGGCTGGCCATCGCCGTGGTCGCGCTGTCCTTCACCCTGTGCGGGCGCGCGGTCGAGTCCGTCATCAACCCACGTCTGAGGGGAGGAGCCGGGTGAGCGGCCTTCTCGACGTCCGGGACCTGCGCGTCACCTACGCTACCGGTGGGGGTGAGATCCCGGCGGTGCGCGGCGTGAACCTGTCCCTGGGCCGCGGTGACACCCTCGGTGTGGCGGGGGAGTCCGGCAGTGGCAAGTCCACCGTGGCCCTGGCGCTGCTGCGCCTGCTGCCCGCCACCGCCCGCGTCACCGGGGACATTCTGCTGGAGGGCGAGAACGTCCTGGAGATGAAGTGGGGACGCCTGCGCGCCGTGCGCTGGGTCGGTGCCTCGGTGGTCTTCCAGGGGGCCATGCACTCCCTCAACCCGGTCAAGCGGATCGGCGACCAGATCGCCGAGCCCCTCGTGCTGCACCGGACCGTGAAGTCGGACCGGGTCGCTACCCGGGTCACCGAACTCCTGGAACAGGTGGGCCTGCCGGTCTCCCGTTCCCAGGACTATCCCCACCAGTTGTCCGGGGGACAACGCCAGCGGGTGATGATCGCGATGGCCCTGGCCTGCGAGCCGCGGCTGATCATCGCCGACGAGGCCACCACCGCCCTGGACGTCATGATCCAGGCGCAGATCCTCGCGTTGCTGCGCGGGCTGGTCGAGGAGACCGGCATCGGCATGCTGATGATCAGCCACGACCTGTCCGTACTGGCCGCCACCTGTGATCGGCTCGCGGTCATGTACGCCGGTCGGATCGTGGAGGAGGGGCCGGCGCGGGACGTGGTGCACCGGCCCGCCCACCCGTACGCGAGCGCGCTCAGCGCCGCCTTCCCCAAGATCGGCGACCCCGCCTCCCGACTGGCCCCGCGCGGCCTGCCGGGCGACCCACCGGACCCGGCCGACCCACCGTCGGGCTGCGTGTTCCGACCGCGCTGCGCGGTGGCCGAGTCGGTGTGCGCCACCGTGGACCCGCCACTGTGGCCGGTCCACCCCGGCGCCGACGGGCACGCCGACCGGCACGCGGCGTGCGTGCACGTGGGGCCGGGATCACTCTCGAAGGAGAGCGAGGGCGTCGACCCGACCGGGGAGACCAGCACAGAGGAGACGAGCCGTTGAGCGCCGACACCGCCCCTCGCCCGCCCTCCGCCGACGCCGAGGCGCGGACACCGCCCGTCCTGCGGGCCGACTCCGTGGAGGTGGCCTTCACGGCCGGGTTCGCCCCCGGCGGAGGGCGGGGCACCGCCCGTGCGGTGGACGGCGTTCACCTGGACGTGGCGCCCGGGGAGATCGTGGCCCTGGTCGGGGAGTCCGGCTGTGGCAAGACCACCCTGGCCCGCACGCTCCTGGGATTGGAGCGGCCCACCGCCGGCCGGGTGTTGTTCGAGGGCGAGCCGCTGCGCTACCGCTCCCGTGACCTGCGGTCCTACCGGCGCCGAGTGCAGCTCGTGCAGCAGGACCCGATGGGTTCGCTCAATCCGAGGCGCACCGTATACGAGTCGGTGGTCGAGGGTCTTCGTGTGCACGAGGGCACCACGGTCGACGAGTCGGAACGGGTGGAACGCGCGCTGTCCCGCGCCGGTCTGCGCCCGCCCGAACGCTTCCTCTCGCGCTACCCGCACGAGCTGTCGGGGGGCCAACGCCAGCGTGTGGTGATCGCCGGAGCCCTGGTCCTGGACCCCGAGGTGCTGGTGGCCGACGAACCGGTGGCGTCCCTGGACGCCTCGGTGCGCGGCGAGATCCTGCGACTCTTGCTGGAGTTGCGCGACGAACTGGGGTTGTCCGCCCTGGTGGCCACGCACGACCTCGGCCTGGCCTGGAACATCGCGGACCGGGTGGCCGTGATGTACCTGGGACGAGTGGTGGAACTGGGCACGGTGGAGGAGGTGCTGTCCTCGCCCGCGCACCCGTACACGCGCGCCCTGCTGTCGGTGCTGCCCGACTCCGGTGTGGAGGAGGGGCCGGTGGTGCTCAGCGGTGAGCCACCGGACCCCAAGCAGGTGCCTCCGGGGTGCCGTTTCCATCCGCGCTGCCCGATCCTGGCCTCAGGGGAGGCCGAGAGGGCAGGGGTGGCCGACCGGTGCGTGAGCGTGGATCCGGCGATCCTGAGCGGCGGGGCCGAGCGTCGCGTGGCCTGCCACTGGGCGGCCGCCGACGAGTCCGGTCGCCTGCCCGAACGGGCCACCTGACCGACCGAACCACTGACCGTGGACGGCTCCGGGACTCGGGGTTCCACACCTTGTCCCCGGCCGCGAGGCCCCGGCGTCCGGGCCCGGACGTGAGGTGCGCGAGTCACCGGTGGGAGCGGTGGGACAGGTGCGGCACGAGGTCTTCGAGGTGGGCCTTGACCAGCGGGGACGTGACGTGGGCGCGGCACGGGGGCGAGCCTCCCGTTCAATGTGACTCAGATCACTTTTTGTGCGGGTAAGGCCGGCGTCGACACCTCCCGCGCGAGAAGCGTGTGGCCGGCGGGTGTGCCGACAGGATGTCGGTCCACCCGCCGGCCGCCCTCGATCCGGTTGGGGTGATCGCACATGTTCACCGTCGCGGCGCTCCGGGCAGGACCCTTGAGGTGTCACTCCGAGGGAGTCAACCCATGCCGCACATGACCACGGAAGACGTTCACGAGTACATCAACGGGATCTGTTTCAAGACCGGCCCTCCCGGCAAGGTCGGGGCCGAGACCGAATGGTTGGTCACCGACCCCGAACGTCCCACCGCACCCGTCACCATCGACCGTCTCGCGGAGCTCGTGGAGGCCTGTGGCCCCCCGCCCGCGGGAAGCCGGATCACCTTCGAACCGGGCGGCCAGATCGAGCTCAGCTCACCGGCGTTGCCGGGACTCGCCCAAGCCCACGAGGCCCTCGCCGTCGACCTGCGGCACGTCGAGAAGGCCCTCACGGGCGCCGGACTGTACCTGGCCGAGACCGCGCTCGACCCCGTACGTCCGCCCGAACGACAGCTCCGATCTCCCCGTTACACGGCGATGGAGCGTTTCTTCGACCGACACCGCCACGCCAGTGGCCGCACCATGATGTGCAGCTCCGCGTCCATCCAGGTGTGCCTGGACAACGGAGCGGACGCCGCCGACATCCGTGGGCGTTGGCGGTTCCTGCACCGTCTGGGCCCCGTCCTGGTCGCCGCCTTCGCCAACTCGGCCGTCTGGCGAGGCCACCCGACCGGCTGGAAGTCCTCCCGGTGGGCCATCTGGGCGGCCACCGACGCGACCCGCACCCGACCCGTGCTGGAACCCGGCCCCGAGACCGATCCCGCCACCGCCTGGGCCGAGTACGCCCTGGGCGCGCGGGTGATGG
Source organism: Nocardiopsis sp. NPDC006832 (assembly GCF_040635885.1). Taxonomy (NCBI): domain Bacteria; kingdom Bacillati; phylum Actinomycetota; class Actinomycetes; order Streptosporangiales; family Nocardiopsidaceae; genus Nocardiopsis; species Nocardiopsis sp. NPDC006832. The sequence goes on from NZ_JBEYLC010000022.1 coordinate 71,859, forward strand.
CCCTGCCCGAGATCCCCGGTGGGGGCGGTGCCTGGACCGCCGACCCGGGGATCACCCTGGCCGACTGGGTCGACGGGCGGGGCCCGCGTCCGGTGACCCTCGCCGACCTGGAGTTCCATCTGAGCACCCTGTTCCCGCCCATCCGCCCGCGCGGCTGGTGGGAACTGCGCATGATCGACACCGTGCCCTTGCGCTGGTGGCCGGTCCCGGTGGCGCTCGCCGCCGCCCTGACCGACGACCCACGGGCCAGGGCCATCGCGGAGGAGGCCACCGAGCGCCTGTGCCGCGGCGCCGCGCCCACTCCCACGCTGTGGCTGCGCTCCGCCCGACTGGGCCCCGAGGACGCCGATGTCGCCGCGTGCGCGAGGGCCTGCTTCGACGCCGCGACAGAGGCCCTGCCCCGCATGGGCGCGGCCGGGCTCGCCGCACTCGTCGACGAGTACGCCGACCACTACGTTCGGCGAGGGCTGTGCCCCGCCGACACCGCTCTCCAGGTGCCCGCGCCGCGACCCGCCGACTCGACGGTCACCGCGCGCCGGCACCCCGCCCACCGTGGAGGTTCGTCATGAGCCTGGAACAGGAACGCGCCAAGGAACGCATCGCCGCCGAACTCGACCACAGCAGGCGGCACAGCAGGGAACTGACCATCGATGCCCTCGACGAGGACGAACTGCTCGCCCAGCACTCCCCGTTGATGTCGCCCCTGGTCTGGGATCTGGCGCACGTGGGCAACTACGAGGAGCAGTGGCTGCTCCGTGCCGCGGGCCGCCGCGAGGCACTGCGCCCGGACATCGACGGGCTCTACGACGCCTTCGAGAACCCGCGCGCGGACCGGGTCACCCTGCCGCTGCTGCGTCCCGACGAGGCGAGCGAGTACAACGCGCGGGTGCGGCGGGAGGTCCTCGACACCCTGGACGGCGCCGACCTGTCCGTCCCCCCGCCGACACCGGGCGAGGTGACGCCCTCGGAACACTCCCTGCTCGAAGCGGGCTTCGTCTTCCACATGGTCATCCAGCACGAGTTCATGCACGGAGAGACCATGCTCGCCACCCACCAGCTGCGTCGTGGCGCTCCCGTCCTGCTGGAGAAGGCCTCCGTCCTCGGGCCGGTGAGCCCTCCACCGGCCCGAGAGGTCCTGGTCCCGGCCGGCCCCTTCACCTTGGGCACCGACGACGACCCGTGGTCCTTCGACAACGAACGCCCCGCGCGTACTGTCGACCTCCCCGCCTTCTGGATCGACACCGCCCTCGTGACCAACGCCGCCTACCAGGAGTTCATCGCCGACGGCGGCTACCGGGACCCGCGCTGGTGGAGCCCCGCCGGCCGGGAGTGGGCTCGTGCCAGGGACGCCGCGGCACCGGCCTTCTGGACCCTGGAGAACGGCCTCTGGACCCGCCGCCGCTTCGGTCGACACGAGGAGGTGCCGCCGAACGAGCCCGTCCAACACGTGAGCTACCACGAGGCCGAGGCCTACGCCCGTTGGGCGGGCAAACGGCTGCCCACCGAGGCCGAGTGGGAGAAGGCGGCCCGGTTCGACCCCGCCACCGGACGCTGCCACCGCTTCCCCTGGGGCGACGCCGAACCCGAACCACGCCACGCCAACCTCGGTCGGCGTCGGCTCGGACCCGACCCGGTGGGCACCCACGCCGACGGCGCCTCCCCGCTCGGCGTCCAACAACTCATCGGGGACGTGTGGGAGTGGACCTCCACCACCTTCCACGGTTACCCGGGGTTCCGATCCTTCCCCTACCGCGAGTACTCGGAGGTCTTCTTCGACGACGGCTACAAGGTCCTGCGCGGAGGGTCGTGGGCCACCCATCCCGCCGCCGTGCGTTCCACCTTCCGCAACTGGGACCACCCGATCCGACGACAGATCTTCAGCGGCTTTCGTTGCGCACGCGACGCGGACCGCGCCTGATGTGCCGCCACCTCGCCTACCTGGGCCCGCCGCGCACGTTGCACGAGCTGCTGTACACGGCGCCGCACTCGCTGTTCGTCCAGTCCTGGGCGCCCCGACACCAGCGGTACGGAACCGTCAACGCCGACGGGTTCGGTGTCGGTTGGTACCCGCCGGGGCCCGGGCCGGAGGCGACCGAAGGGCCCACGCCACCCCTGCGCTACCGGAGGGCCATGCCGATCTGGGGTGACTCCTCCTTCGGTGACACGGCCCGCGCCATCACCTCCGGGTGCGTGGTCGCGGCCGTGCGCGACGCCACCGTCGGCTTCGGTTCCGAGGAGTCCGGCGCCCAACCCTTCCGGGCGGACCACCTGCTGTTCAGCCACAACGGGGCGGCCAAGGACGACCACGCGCTCGCCGTGGCGCTCGGCTCGCCCCCGCTCCCGGACGCCCTGGAGGCGCGGGCGCCGGTGGACTCGGCCCCGTTGTTCGCGCACACGCTGCGGCTGTGGCGGGCCTCCGGTGATCTGCCGGGGGCCCTGGCCGCCGTGGTGCGCCGGGCCCGCGAACACTCCGAGGGTCGTTACAACCTGCTGGCCGGGGACGGCACGACGATCGTCGGCACGACCGCCGGGGACACCCTGTTCACCCTGCGTCGGCCCGGACGCGCGGAGGGGGAGGGCGACGAGGTCTTCCTGGCCTCCGAGCCCTTCGACGATGGGCGCGGCTGGCGGGAGGTCCCCGCGGAGTCCTTGGTGGTCGCCACCCGGGAACACACCGACATCCGGCCGCTCGGCTGACCGGTATGGGAAACAGGAGGCAACATGTTCCGGATCGACCGAAACCTCACCGCGGACGACCTCGACAAGGCGTTGCGCGCCGACGTCGCCGAAGGCCTCACCGCCCACCCCAAACGGCTCCCGCCCAAGTGGTTCTACGACGAACACGGCAGCGCCCTGTTCGAGGACATCACCCGGCTGCCCGAGTACTACCCCACCCGTGCCGAACGCGGCATCCTCGAACGGCGCTCGGACGAGATCGCCCGGACCGCCGACGCCGTCACCCTCATCGAGCTCGGATCCGGCTCCGGGGTCAAGACCCGGCTGCTGCTCGACGCCCTGCGCCGCCACGGTGCCCTGAAACGCTTCGTCCCCGTCGACGTCAGCGGTGACTTCCTCGCGGACTCCGCCCGACGCGTCGCCGACGAGCATCCCGACCTGGACGTACACGCCGTGGTCGGTGACTTCGAACACCACCTCGGTCTGTTGCCGGTCAACGACCACGACGGGCGTCGCCTGCTGGCCGTCCTGGGATCCACCATCGGCAACCAGGCTCCCGCCGAACGCGCCGGGTTCCTGCGCGACGTGCGCGGCGCCCTCGACCCGGGCGACACGCTCCTGCTCGGCGCCGACCTGGTCAAGGATCCGGCGCGCCTGGTCGCCGCCTACGACGACTCCCAGGGCGTCACCGCGGCCTTCGACCGCAACGTCCTCTCGGTGATCAACCGGCGACTGGGCGGGGACTTCGACCCGACGGCCTTCGACCACCTGGCCGTGTGGAACGCCGAGCACGAGTGGATCGAGATGCGCCTGCGCGCCCGCTCCCACCAGCGCGTCCGGGTGGCCGACCTCGACCTGGAGGTCGACTTCGCACCCGGAGAGGAGATGCGCACCGAGATCTCCGCCAAGTTCCGTCGTGAGGGGCTCACCGAAGAACTGGACTCGGCCGGTTTCACCCTCACCCACTGGTGGACCGACCCGGCCGGTGACTTCTCCCTCAACCTGTCCACCGTCCGCTGAACCACCCGGTGACCGCGCACCGCGCCGACACCGCGCCACGGCCCCACCACCTGGACTCCGGTACGCTCGTCCCGTGTTCAAGGTAGGAGTTTTCGGCGCCGATGGGCGCATGGGGTCAGAGGTCGTCAAAGCGGTTCAGGCCGCCGACGACATGGAACTCGTCGCGGGCGTGGACGCCGGCGACGATCGTGACGCGGTGCTGGGGGCCGACTACGTCGTCGATTTCACCCACCCCGACGTGGTGATGGACAACCTTCGGTGGTTGATCGACAACGGCATCCACGCCGTCGTCGGCACCAGCGGCTTCGACGAGACGAAGCTGGCGAGCGTCCGCGAGGCGCAGGCCGCGAAACCGGGTGCGAAGGTGCTCATCGCCCCGAACTTCGGCATCGCCGCGGTGCTGATGATGCACTTCGCGAAGAAGGCCGCGCCCTACTTCGACTCCACCGAGATCATCGAGCTGCACCACCCGAACAAGGCCGACGCGCCCAGCGGTACGGCCTACCGGACCGCCGAGCTGGTCGCCGAGGCCCGCCGCGAGGCCGGCACCGCGCCGATGCCGGACGCCACCACCTCCGAGATCCCGGGCGCCCGCGGCGCCGACGTGGAGGGCGTCCGCGTCCACGCGCTGCGCATCCAGGGCCTGATCGCCCACCAGGAAGTGGTCTTCGGCACCGACGGCGAGACCCTGAAGATCCGCCACGACTCGATGAACCGCACCTCGTTCATGCCGGGTGTCCTGCTCGGCGTACGTCGAGCAGCGGACCTGCCCGACCCCCTGACGCTGGGCCTGGAGCCCCTCCTGGGCCTGGAGTAGCCACAGCCGTTCCGAAGGGGGCCGCCCGGTGGGCGGCCCCCTTCACGTGTGTTCAGGCGCCGCGGCGGCAGGTGTAGAAGAGCTGGACCTCGGGTCGGGCGTCGGGGTCCTTCGGTTCGAAGGTGACCACGCGCTCGTCCTCGATGACCAGACCGGCGTTGGTGACCACCTCGCGCAGCTCGTCGCGGGGATATCCCGACACGCGGATCGCCGAACCCAGGAACGGGATCGGTTCGTCGTCGAGGTCGGTCTCCACCATGGACAGGCACAGCAGACCGCCCGGACCCAGGGAGGCGCGCACGCGGCCCAGGGCCTGGGCGATGCGGTCCTTGGGCAGGCACAGCAGCGAGAAGAACGCCACGATGGCGTCGTAGGAGGTTTCGACCGGGTCCAGGTCCATGATGTCGGCCTGGCGGAACTCGGCCCCCGGAACGTTCTCGCGGGCCAACTCCAGCATGCGTTCGGAGATCTCGAAACCGGTCACCCGGGCACCGGCGTTGACCAGCTGGAGGGCGGTCGGCAACCCGGTGCCCGAACCCAGGTCCAGGACGTGCGCCCCCTGGGGGAGGGAGTCCAAGAGTCGACGGACGCAGTCCTCCTGACCCTCCTTGTTCGGGAACGCCTCCTCGTAGCGTTCCCCGATGGCGTCGAAGGCCTCGGCCTGCTCGGCGCGTCGTTCGGCCCACGCTACGGGGTCCGGGGCGAGGTCACGTTGGTCTGTGTGGTCACTCGGCACGGCGGTGGTCTCTCCCTGGTAATGCGGGTTGGGAGGCGAATCCTAACCGGACATGTGTCCAATGTGGTGAACGTTCAGATCCGCCCTGGCAGAACGGGGTGTCCGTCCTCCAGGTAGACCGGTCCACCGGAGTGGTCGTCCACGTGGACACCGGCGATCATCCGGCGAGCCGAACGACCGACCAGGTACTCCTCCAGCTTCTCCGGCGGCACCCAGGCCCATCCGGACAGCTCCTCCTCGGGCAGGACGAACTCCTCCGAGGAGACCTCCACCCGGAACAACCAGTGCAGGGCCGGGGTGCGCGGTGGTGCGGGCGGCGCCCAGTCGGTCACCAACAGGGCCCGGGGCGACGCGGGCACCCCGAGTTCCTCGGCGAGCTCACGAAGACAGGCGGTCAGCGGAGACTCGCCCGCCTCCATCATCCCGCCGGGGATGCCCCATGGCCGATCGGGCGCGTACACCCGCCGTACCAGCAGCACGTCGCCCTCGGCCGAACGGATGAGCGCCCCCGCCGAGCCACGAGTGGCCGGCAGGGACGCGAAGAAGTCCTCTTCGCTCAGTTCCCTCACCCGAACGACTATAGGCCCGCACTATCCCAGGAGCAGGGCGACGGAGAACAACGCCCCGAAGACCATCTGCAGTTTCCCGGTCTCGCCCAGCCCCAGGACCAGGTCGCGGCCGACCTGGCCGCCCAGCACCCGGCGCAGCGGCGGCACGGCCAGGGGCGCCGCCGGCAGCACCAACAGCACCCACCAGGACAGCGGCAGCAGGGCCAACGCGAACACGAACGAGCCGACGATCATCCCCGCGTACATACGGCGGGTGCCGGTCTCGCCCAGACGCACCGCCAGGGTGATCTTCCCGGTCTCCCGGTCGGTGGGGATGTCGCGCAGGTTGTTGATCACCAGCACCGAGCAGGACAGCAACCCGACCGGTACCGACGCCACCCACGCCTGCCAGGGGGCCGCCTCCAACTGCACGAACACGGTGCCCACCACGGCCACCACGCCGAAGAACACGAACACCGAGACCTCGCCCAGACCCCTGTATCCATAGGGGGTGCGACCACCGGTGTAGTACCAGGCGGCGGCGATCGCGGCCACACCGATCAACAGCAGCCACCACGAGGTGGTCGCCACCAGCACCAGCCCCACCAGACCGGCGAACGCGAAGCTCCCCAGCGCCGCCGACAGGACCCGTCGAGGCGTGGCCAGGCCGGAGGCGGTCAACCGGGTGGGCCCGGTCCGCTCCTCGGTGTCGGTGCCCTTCACCCCGTCGCTGTAGTCGTTGGCGAAGTTCACCCCCACCTGCAGGGCCATCGACACCACCAACGCCAGGAGCGCCTTCCACCAGACGAACCCGTCCAGGGCGAAGGCCAGCGCGGTGCCCACCGCCACCGGCACGATCGAGTTCGGTAGCGTGCGGGGGCGCAGCCCCGAGACCCATTCACTGACCGTGGCCACGCGCCGGTCCTCCAGTTTCCACACAGTGGCGCTTCTTGGCGCGCCGCAACGACCACCCCACGGTAGTCCCTGCTCGAAGCGGGCCCGAACGCTACTCGGAGATGGCCGCGTGCAGCCGCACCATGGACACCAGTCGGCCCATGTCGATCTCCCGGCGGGCACCGTCGGCGCGCCACCCCGAAGCCTCCACGAACGACCTCAGCGCGTTGTCCTCCTCCGGGGTCCACACCTGCACCGTGCCGAACCCGCCCTCCACCAGGTGGTCCACGCACGCGTTCAGCAGTCGGCTGCCGTGCCCTTGACGGGTCCGCTCGGGGTCCACGTGCAGGGCGAACAGTTCGGCGTCCTTGGCCGGCCACAGGTCGGGATCGCCGGCCGGGCCGAACGCGGCGAATCCCACAACCGTGCGTTCCCCGTCCACCTCGTCGGTGGCCACCACCAACCGGTGCTTGGAGGTGGGGGGCGACTCCAACGCCGTCGTCCACTGCTCCCGAAAACTCTCCCGGGCCTGGTCACCCGACATCTCCTCGGTCACCTCGGCGGGCAACAACCCCCCGTACAGCGCACGCCACGACGCCACCTGAAGGTCCACCACCGTGTCCACGTCGGCGGCACGGGCGGGACGGACGAACTGCGCACTGGACACGAAGGGCCTCCTCTGGGGGCCATACCCGAAACAAGTGGATGCCGGAGTTTCCGGAGCTTGCCCGAGCATGGGAACATCTATGGTGTGAGCCTCATTATCAGAGTTATCGTGAACGCGCTCGCCCTTTGGGCGGCTGTATTCCTGATCGACGGCATCGAGATCCAGACCGACGACACCGTCGGTCAGATCGTCGTCTACCTGATCGTCGGTGCGATCTTCGGCGTGATCAACGCCGTCATCAAACCGATCGTCAAAACGGTCGGCTGCCTGTTCTACGCCCTGACCCTGGGTCTGATCGGGTTGGTCGTGAACGCGCTGCTGTTCATGCTCACCGGGTGGATCGCCGGACTCTTCGAGCTGCCCTTCCACATCGACGGCTTCTGGCCCGCCTTCTGGGGCGCCATCGTCGTCACCATCGTGAGCTGGCTGCTCAGCATGTTCCTCCCCGACGGCAAGGACGACTGACCCCGGTACGTTCGCCACCTTTCGAATACGGTGGTCTCCGGGTCCCGCCCGAGTGGCGAGGGCCCGGGCCGGGTAGGTTCACACTTCCGGGCCTCACACACCGGCGACGGTCCCTCACCTCGACAGACGAGGACGGGGACCGAACCGGATCACGCTCCCGACACTCATAGGAGCGACACAGACTTTCCCGCGTCCGGCCCCTCACGGCCGATCGCGGTGGCGGACGCACAGCGCCGCCTCACCCGTGCACGGAGGAAAGCACCCGACACGGGACGCATCAGCTGATCGCGCAACACATGGAGAGGAGGAGGGGCACACGAGGGTCCGACCGCCTCACGGCCACGGACCCGAGGGCCTTTCACACACGATGATGGAGAACAAGTACCGGCCGTTCGGCAAGATGCTGACCGCCATGGTCACCCCGATGCTCGAAGACGGCGAGCTCGACTACGACGGCGCCGCCAGACTCGCCACCTACCTGGTGGACGAGCAGCACAACGACGGCCTGATCATCAGCGGCACCACCGGTGAGTCGCCCACGACCAGCGACGAGGAGAAGGACCGCCTGCTCCGCAGCGTCGTCGAGGCGGTCGGTGACCGCGCCCAGATCGTCGCGGGGGTGGGCACCAACGACACCCGCCACAGCGTCAGACTGGCCAAGGCCGCCGAGAAGGCGGGCGCGCACGGCCTCCTGGCCGTCACGCCCTACTACAACAAGCCTCCGCAGGAAGGGCTGATCCGGCACTTCACCGAGATCGCCGACACCACCGAACTGCCGGTGATGCTCTACGACATCCCGCACCGCACCGGGACGCCGATCGCCTCCGAGACCCTGGTCCGGCTGGCCGAGCACCCGCGCATCGTCGCCAACAAGGACGCCAAGGACAACGTCGGCGCCAGCTCCTGGGTCATGGAGCGCACCGACCTGGCCTACTACTGCGGAACCGACATCCTGAACCTGCCGCTGCTGTCGGTGGGAGCCGCCGGTTTCGTCAGTGTCGTCGGCCACATCGTGGGCGCCGACCTCAAGGACATGATCGACGCGTTCGAGAAGGGCGAGGTCGGTCAGGCACTGGCCATCCACCGCCGCCTCACCCCGGTCTACACCGGCATGTTCCGCACTCAGGGCGTCATCACCACCAAGGCCGTCCTCAACCTCTTCGGTCTTCCCTCCGGGCCGGTGCGCACCCCGCTCGCCGACGCCTCCGCCGAGCTCCAGGCCCTCCTTCGCGAGGACCTGGCCGCGGCCGGGGTCAAGGGCCCGATCGGGCTCGCCCCGCACCAGGCGGTTCCGGCCAGCGCCGTCCGCGTCGAACGTCTCACGGAGGGTTCCGTATGAGTCACCCGCATCCCGAGCTCGGCCCGCCCCCGCCCCAGGGCGAAGGCGTTCTGAGAATCGTCCCGTTGGGCGGTCTCGGAGAGATCGGTCGCAACATGACCGTCTTCGAGTACGCGGGTCGACTCCTCATCGTCGACTGCGGCGTGCTCTTCCCCGAGGAGGAGCAGCCCGGCGTCGACCTGATCCTGCCGGACTTCGACTACATCCGGGATCGCCTGGACGACATCGAGGCCATCGTGCTCACCCACGGGCACGAGGACCACATCGGTGGTGTGCCGTTCCTGCTGCGCGAGCGCGCGGACATCCCGATCGTCGGCTCCAAGCTCACCCTGGCGCTGATCAGCGCCAAGCTGGGGGAGCACCGCATCAAGCCGGAGACGGTCCTGGTAGAGGAAGGGGAGCGGCACGACTTCGGCCCCTTCGACCTGGAGTTCTTCGCGGTCAACCACTCCATCCCGGACGCGCTGGCCGTCGGCATCCGCACCCCCGGCGGGTCGGTGCTGCACACCGGTGACTTCAAGATGGACCAGCTGCCGCTGGACAGCCGCCTCACCGACCTGGCCGGGTTCGCCCGGTTCGGCGACGAGGGCGTCGACATCCTGCTGTCGGACTCCACCAACGCCGAACAGCCCGGGTTCGTCGTCAACGAGCGCAACCTGACCGAGGCCATCGACAAGGTGTTCCGGCAGGCCAAGAAGCGCATCGTCGTGGCCTGTTTCGCCTCGCACGTGCACCGCGTCCAGCAGGTCATCGACTCGGCGACCCAGCACGGCCGCAAGATCGCGTTCGTGGGCCGCTCCATGGTCCGCAACATGAACATCGCGCGCGACCTGGGCTACCTGAGCATCCCCGGCGACACCATCGTCGACGTCAAGCAGCTCGACAAGATGCCCGCGGACGAGGTCGTGCTGATCTGCACCGGCTCCCAGGGCGAGCCCATGGCGGCGCTGAGCCGCATGGCCAGCCGGGACCACCAGATCCGCATCGAGGAGGGCGACACCATCCTGCTCGCCTCGTCGCTCATCCCGGGCAACGAGAACTCGGTCAACCGGGTCATCAACGGCCTGACCCGCTGGGGCGCCAAGGTCGTGCACAAGGGCAACGCCCTCGTGCACGTGTCCGGCCACGCCTCCGCCGGCGAGCTGCTGTACGTGCTCAACATGGTGCGCCCGCGCAACTTCATGCCGGTGCACGGCGAGTGGCGGCACATGCGCGCCCACGCCGACCTGGCCAAGCTCACGGGTGTGCCGAGCGACCGTATCGTCATCGCCGAGGACGGCGTGGTGGTCGACGTGTACAAGAACCGCGCCAAGATCGTGGGCGCCGTACAGGCCGGCTACGTGTACGTGGACGGCTCCTCGGTCGGCGACGTCACCGACGCCGCGCTCAAGGACCGCCGCATCCTCGGCGAGGAGGGCTTCATCTCCGTCGTCGTCGCGGTGGACTCGGGCTCGGGCAAGATCCTCGGCGACCCCGAGATCCACACCCGGGGCGCGGGCATGGGCGCGGAGGCCTATGACGACGTCATCGACAAGATCCAGGACGCCCTGGACAAGGCGGCCGCCGACGGGGTCAACGACCCACACCAGCTGCGGCAGCTCATCCGCCGCAGCACCGGCCGCTGGGTGAACGAGACGTACCGCCGTCGTCCCATGATCATCCCGGTCCTGGTCGAGGTCTGACCGGCAGCAGACGATCCACCGAACGGCCCGGAGCGCGACCAGCGTCCCGGGCCGTTCTCTCTGAGGCGGCGCGCTCTCCTTCGAAGGGACGACACGCCGGGGGAGTGTTCGTGCCTCGGGCTGGACGGCTTAGTAGGCTTCCCGCCGTGCCGGGACGCTGTGTCCGGGCCCCCGAGTTCGACCCCGTCCCCGTGGAGGTGACCCCCGATGGCCACGCGTGCCTCCTCTGGTGGTGCCGGGCGCAAGAAGCCCGCCGCGCGCAAGCCCGCGGCCAAGAAACGCATGCCGGACGGGCCCATCGCCTACGTGGTGGCCCTCTTCGGTCAGTTCCTGCTGGTCCTGTGGAAACTCATCGCCCACACGGTGGGCGGCGCGGCCCGCGCGGTCGGCCGTAGCGCCCGTGATCTGGACCCCGACCTGCGCCGGGACGGCGTCGGACTGGTCCTGCTGGCCCTGGGCATCCTGGTGGCCGCCGCCGTGTGGTGGCAGAGCGACGGCCCCCTGCTGGAAGCCACCCGAATGGTGGTCGTCGGCGGCGTCGGCGCCTTCTCACCGATCCTGCCCCTGCTGTTCCTGCCCCTGGCCATCAAACTGATGCGCACGCCCAGCACCGCCAAGGAGGGCGACGCGGGCCGGCTCTTCATCGGGGTCACCTCGATCATGCTCGGTCTGCTCGGGCTCATCCACATCGCCCACGGCATCCCGCAGCCCGCCGACGGCATGGAGGGCGTCCAGAACGCCGGCGGCATCATCGGGTTCGTGGCCTCGGGCCCGCTCAGCTCGGTGGTCACCCCCTGGCTCACCGGCCTGTTGTTGGCCCTGGTCCTGATCTTCGGTGTCCTCGTGGTCACCGCGACCCCCATACGGCGTATCCCCGACCGACTCCAGACCCTGTTCAACGCCTTGATGGAACGCGACCCCGGGCCGGACGCGGGCATCGGGATCCTGGGCGCCGAGGCGGAGAAGAAGCCCGCCAGGTCGCGCAAGCGCAAGGCCGCGCCCGCCGACAACGAGACGGTCGCCGGCGACCACGAACGTCCCTACGACACACCCGTGGTCTCCGAGGCCGCCGGGACGATCGCCCCGGCCCTCACCGACGAGGAGGAGGCGGCCGCCCAGGCGGAGAAGGCGCCCCCCAAGAAGAAGGCCAAGGCCAAGGCCAAGACCACGGCCCCCGACCCCACGCCGGCGCCCGTCACCACCGAGCAGCTCTCCATCCCCTCCCGCGTGGTCGAGGGCGACTACGAACTGCCGATCACCACCCTGCTCAAGCCCGGATCCGCGCCCAAGGAGCGGACCAAGGCCAACGACGACGTCGTGGCGGCCCTGTCCGGGGTCATGGAGCAGTTCAAGATCGACGCCGAGGTCACCGGGTTCACCCGTGGGCCGACGGTCACCCGTTACGAGATCGAGCTCGGTCCCGCGGTGAAGGTCGAGAAGGTCACCGCCCTGTCCAAGAACATCTCCCTGGCGGTCAAGAGCGCCGACGTGCGTATCCAGTCGCCCATCCCCGGTAAGTCCGCGATCGGTGTGGAGATCCCCAACACCGACAAGGACATAGTGAGTCTGGGCGACGTGCTCCGCTCCGCGGCGGCCACCTCCGACGACCACCCGATGCTGGTCGGGCTGGGCAAGGACGTGGAGGGCTCCAACGTCGTGGCCAACCTGGCCAAGATGCCGCACGTGCTGGTCGCGGGCGCCACCGGCGCCGGTAAGTCCACCTGCATCAACGGGCTCATCACCTCGCTGATGATGCGCGCCACGCCCGACGAGGTACGCATGATCCTGGTCGACCCCAAGCGGGTCGAGCTCACCATGTACGAGGGCATCCCGCACCTGATCACCCCCATCATCACCAGCCCGAAGAAGGCCGCCGAGGCACTCCAATGGGTGGTGGGGGAGATGGACCGCCGCTACGACGACCTGGCCGCGTCCGGTTACCGGCACATCGACGACTTCAACGCAGCCGTGCGCACCGGCGAGCTCACGGCCCCGCTCGGCAGCGAACGCCGGTACGAGGCCTACCCCTACCTGCTGGTCATCGTCGACGAGCTCGCCGACCTGATGATGGTCGCCCCGCGCGACGTCGAGGACTCGGTCGTGCGTATCACCCAGCTGGCCCGGGCCGCCGGCATCCACCTGGTCCTGGCCACCCAGCGGCCCAGCGTCGACGTCGTCACCGGTCTGATCAAGGCCAACGTCCCCTCCCGGTTGGCGTTCGCCACCTCCAGCCTCGCCGACAGTCGGGTCATCCTCGACCAGCCCGGCGCGGAGAAGCTCGTCGGCAAGGGCGACGCCCTGTTCCTGCCGATGGGCGCGGGCAAACCCATCCGATTGCAGAACGCGTGGGTCGCCGAGAAGGAGATCCGCGGGATCGTCGACCACTGCAAGAAGCAGGCCGAGCCGAGCTACCGCGAGGACGTCGCCACCGAGGCCGTCAAGAAGAAGGAGATCGACGAGGACATCGGCGACGACATGGACGTGCTGTTGCAGGCCGTCGAGCTGGTGGTGACCACCCAGTTCGGGTCCACGTCGATGCTGCAGCGCAAGCTCCGGGTCGGCTTCGCCAAGGCGGGCCGGCTCATGGACCTCATGGAGAGCCGCGACGTGGTCGGCCCCAGCGAGGGTTCCAAGGCTCGTGACGTCCTCGTGCAGGCCGACGATCTGGCCGCCGTGCTGACCGACATTCGCGGCGGCTGAACCCTCCCCCGACACGCTCACGCCGTCCGGGTCGCCCGATTTGGTGCGATCTTGGAGACGGCATGGGGCGTGGTGACCTGCGATGAGTGCCCTGAAGTAGCAGAGTGGGTCGACGTAGGCACGGACAGTCGCGGGGGGAGTGCACATGGCGACGATCGGCCAGACCCTGTCCGCCGCACGGATCGCGGCGGGTTGCTCCTTGGAGCACCTGAGCACACGTACACGCATCCGCATGCAGGTCCTCAGGGCCATCGAGAACGAGGACTTCGTCCCCTGTGGAGGGGACTTCTACGCACGCGGTCACATCCGCAGGATCTGCAAGTTCCTCGGAGTCGACGCGGGGCCTCTGTTGGAGGAGTACGACCGCGAACACGCCTCGGACGAGAAGCCCCTCTTCGTTCCCCCACAGTGGCAGCCGGTCACGAAGACGAAGAAGAGGGCGCGGGCCGCGGCGGCCCGAGGAGAGCAGGGCCACGCGGAGAACGAGCAAGAGGAGGGCGAGGAGCCCCAGGACGTCACCCGTCGGGTCGGTGACGAGGCCCTCGACCCCACGCAGCGGGCCGAGCGCTGGGGCCACTTCGAACGCAACAAGAAGCTGGCGCGCCCGCCCCACCCGGCGGGTCGATCCCACAGGCGTGCCGCCGAGGTGCCGCCACCTCGTGGTTCCGAGGAGGGGCAAGCGGAGGAGGCCGACACCGAAGTGGCCGCCACCGAAGACGCCGCCACCGGGACGACGGTCGAGGAACCGCGGACCCGGAGCACCGCCGCCCGGACACGCCCGATCGGGGGCGTACGTCGACACTGGCCCTGGGCGGTGGTCGGCCTCATCCTCGTCGTCGCCCTCATCGTCGGTGTGCGGACCTGGAACGGCTGGGAGGAGGGAGATCCGTCCCGGACCGCCTTCGAGAACGTGACCGACGACGACTCGGGCGCCGAGAAGAACGCGGGTTCCGTGGTCGTGCCCGAGGAGGAGAACGTGGGGAAGGCACTGGCACGGGGGCCCGAGAAGGCCGCCGAGCCCACCGAGTTCACCGTTCGACTCACGGGCGTCGGACGGAGCTGGGTCGAGGTCACCGACCACGCGGGCGGGGACGTGTTCACCGGCTTCATCGTCGAGGGCGAGAGCCTCGACTACGTCACCGAGGATCCCTTGGGCTTCCGTCTCGGGAAGCCCTCGCTGGTCGGCGTCTCCGTCGACGGCGAGGACCTGGGGAGCGGGGCGGAATCCGGGGGAGTCGGGGACTTCACCGTCGGGGCCGGCGGATTCGTCGACTGAAGTAGGAGAGGGTCCACCCCACCGGAGCGGGAATACGTGAAGGCCGGGGTACGGGCGGGTGAGCCGACCACTGTAGGGTGGGGGGCTGCGGGCGACTCCGAGCGACGTCGCGCCGCGCGAGCGATCCGACCGTACTTCCGGCCTTCGCCGTGCCGCGTTCCCGCACCACTCACAGCTCTCCCACACGCTTGGAAGCCATGTCATCGCGCCGTACTGTCTCACTCGTCACCCTGGGGTGTGCGCGTAACGAGGTCGACTCCGAAGAGCTCGCCGGACGCCTGGCGGCCGGCGGCTGGGACCTCGTCGACGACGACACCAAGGCCGACGTGACCGTCGTCAACACCTGTGGTTTCATCGACGCCGCCAAGCAGGACTCCATCGAGACCCTGCTGGAGGCCGCCGAGAACGGTGGCAAGGTCGTCGCGGCCGGATGCATGGCCGAACGGTACGGCTCCGAGCTGGCCGACTCCCTGCCCGAAGCCCAGGTGATCGGCTTCGACGACTACGCGAACATCACGGACCGTCTCGACGACGTCGTGGCCGGACGTTCTCTGGTCCCGCACGACCCGCGAGACCGTCGCACCCTGCTGCCGATCAGCCCGGCCGACCGCGACGCCTCCCAGGTCCACGTGCCCGGCCACGCCACCTTCGCCGACGCGGAGGGCGCCGAGGGCACCGAACTGCCCTACCGCAGCGCCGTTCCGCGCCGTCGTCTCACCGGCGGACCCGTGGCCAACCTCAAGATCGCCTCGGGCTGCGACAGGCGCTGCACCTTCTGCGCCATCCCGGCCTTCCGCGGCGCCTACATCTCCCGTCAGGCCGACGAGATCGTCCGCGAGGCCGAGTGGCTGGCGAGTGAGGGCGTGCGTGAGGTCTTCCTGGTCAGCGAGAACTCCACCTCCTACGGCAAGGACCTGGGCGACGTGCGCGCCTTGGAGAAGCTGCTGCCGCGCCTGGCCGCCGTCGAGGGGCTGGAGCGGGTG